>DATMRN010000095.1:0-7582 GCA_035566275.1 Solirubrobacterales bacterium
TCCGACACGACGCTGGACGAGATCCTGCCCGGGCCGACCGTCTTCGACCCGGTCAACCAGGTGATCGCCGCCGAAGAGCTGGAGAGCCTCGTCTCCTGCCTCTCCGGCGTCTCGGGCGTCCTCTCCGACCTGGAGAGCCGCGTCCTCTCGCTCTACCTCGACGGCCACTCCTACGAGATCGTCGCCGAGCGCCTCGAGTGCGACACCAAGACGGTGGACAACGCCCTACAACGAGTCAAGCGCAAGGTCGGTACCCACCTGGCTTCCCGTGAGGTGCCCCTGTAGGGAGAGGCGTTCGCGCCCTCTATATTCGGCAGCGTGCCCGCCTAGCTCAATTGGCAGAGCACCTGATTTGTAATCAGGAGGTTTCCGGTTCGATTCCGGAGGCGGGCTTGGCGGCTATGAGGCTGCGGGGTCGTTGCCGAGGACGCGGGTCTTCTCGGCGGCGAACTCCTCGTCGGTGAGGATGCCCTTCTCGTGCAGGCTTCCGAGGCGCTCCAGCCGGGCGAGGCGGGCGTCTTCTTCGCTGGTCGGCGTTACGGCGGTCGGCGGCTCGGACTCGGCGGTCCCTCCGGTCGGCCGTCGCATCTCGGGCAGTTTGAGTTTCGATGCCCGCTCGCCGAGGTTGGCGCCTTTCACGGCGTCGACCACGCGGTCTTTGGTGCGGCCGAACATCTCGTGGAAGTGGGCGTCGGGGTACTCGGTCGCGGTCTGCTTGCTCAGCTCGCGGATCCCGAAGGCGGCCATGGTGGCGACGATCAGGGTGGTGAGGAAGGAGCGCAGGCCCTGGGTCGGGGCGGAGAGGAAGTAGATGCCGACCACGATCGCCAGGCCGGTGTAGACGTAGGCCGGGTAGTCGCGCAGGACCGGCGCCAGGGTCCTGCGGCTTGCCCGGGCGGAGCCGGTCGGGGAGCCCAGCCAGCCGGCGGCGGCAAACAGCACGCCGACCACGATCACCGTCGTCGCGATGCTGGTCATCAGCGAAGTGGCGATCGTCCAGGTCGCTTCTGCGGCCGGCTTGACGCTTTCGTTGGTCACCAGCTGCCCGACCACGATCCCCCCGGTGACATGACGGGCGACGATCACCGCGAAGCCCGCCGCGATCAGGCCGATCCCGGAGAAGAGGATCGTCACCCAGCGCTGGTCGCGCGCTAGGTAGATCGCCCCGGCGAAGGCGGCGAAGGTGAGGAGCGAGAGCAGCAGCGCCAGCCCCTTGACGGCCACGGCGATGTTCTGCGCGGTCTTCAGTTGGCTCGAATGCAGGATTTCGATCTGACCCGCGTTGGGCGGCAGCTTTGCCGCCAGGTTGGCGCCGATCCCGACCTGGTTGGCGAGGTTGGTCACGAGGCTGCCGAGGTTCAGGGTCACCGTCCCGTTTTCCGTCGAGAGGGTGCCGTTCTTTTCTTCCAGGACGGCGACGAGCTGTTCGTGGGCGGTCCGGTTGGCGCTCTGCCAGAGGCTCTGCGCGACCGAGGTCTTCAGGATCTGTTCGGCGCCGTTGCCGGCCACCTGTCGCAATCCGCCGGCGGCCGGTCCGGCGAGTCGCTTGGTTTCGCCGGGGAGGATGCTTTTCAGTTCCTTCTCGATGTTGACGTTTTCGTAGAGCTGGTCGACCAGGTAGTTGGCGACCGCGCTGCGGATCGTCGAGTTCTGCAAAAGCTGGTCGCTGGTGCTGACCCAGTCGCTGGTGTTGAGCGCCTGGCGTTCGACCCAGATCGAGAAGACGCTGAGGAAGGCGAGGACCGAGCCCAGGGCGACCAGGGCTTTCACCGTGCGTCGTCGTCCGCTGCTCATCGGGAGGATGCTATACGTGACCCAATGAAGCTCGAGGGAATTCACCACATTACGGCGATCACTGAGAATGCCCAGCGCAACGTCGACTTCTACGCGGGCGTGCTGGGCTTGCGCCTGGTCAAGAAGACCGTCAACCAGGACAACCCGACCGTCTACCATCTCTTCTTCGCCGACGAGAGGGGCAGCGCCGGCTCCGACCTCACCTTCTTCGAGTTCCCCGGCGTCGCTCCGGGCCGCGCCGGGGCCGGCACTGTCCACCGGATCGTCTGGCGGGTCGGCTCCGAGGACTCGCTCGCCTTCTGGGCGGAGCGCCTCGGCGCGAACGGCGTCGAGTCCGAGCAGGTCGATGGCCGCCTGCGCTTCTCCGATCCCGAGGGGCTCGACCACGAGCTGGCGGTGATCGAGGCGGGCGACGAGCCGCTGATCGCCGACCACCCCGAGGTCCCCGCCGAGCTGGCTCTCCAGGGCTTCCACGCGGTGCGCGCCTTCAGCGCCGCGCCGGGCGCGAGCCAGAGCCTGCTCGAGGCGCTCGAGTTCGAGCCGGCGGGCGAGGGCTGGGAGGCGCGTGGTGAGAAGCGGGGCGGCCTCTACATATACGACGAGCCGCCCAGCGAGCGTGCCCTGCAGGGCGCCGGCAGCGTCCACCACGTCGCCTGGGCCTCGAACATGGACGAGCACACCGAGTGGCGGGAGAAGGCGATCTCTGCAGGCGCCCAGCCGACCCCGGTGATCGACCGTTTCTACTTCCGCTCGATCTACTTCCGCGAGCCGAGTGGCGTGCTCTTCGAGATCGCCACGCTCGGCCCGGGCTTCACGGTCGACGAGTCGCTCGAGCACCTCGGCGAGAAGCTCTCGCTGCCGCCCGACTACGAGCACCTCCGGGCCGAGGTCGAGCCCACCCTGCGACCGGTGAGGAACCCGCGGGTGGTCTCCCCGAAGTGAACGGAAGCTTCGTCTGGCGGGACGCCGGGCGCGCCGTCGTCTTCCGCCACGAAGGCGTCGCCCAAGCGCCACAGGTTCTCCGGGAGCATGGCTTCGCCCCGTTCGAGCTGTTGACGACGCCGCGAGCGCAAGCGGGTGCGCCGGAGCTGGTGGCCGCCGCGGATGCCGTCCACGAGGTGGATCCGGGCAGCGTGCCCGAGGCGGCCGCGGCGCTCCTCGGCTCGGCCCGTTCCTCCCACCTGGTTGCTCTCGGCGGCGGCCGCGTCATCGACACCGCGAAGGCGGTCGCCTCGGCGAGCGGCGCGAGCGTCGCCGCGATCCCGACCACGATGTCGGGCGCCGAGATGACCGGCATCCATCGCCTGCCGGCCGGCGCGGAGGGCAGGGTGGGCACGCTGATCCGCCCGGCGCTGGTGATCGCCGACGACGAGACGATGACCAGCCAGCCCGAGCGGGCGCTCCGCTTCAGCTCGATGAACGCCCTCGCGCACGGCGCCGACTCCCTCTACACCCCGTTCGCCAACCCCGTCTCACGGATGATGGCGCTGCGCGGCGCCGAACTGATCGCGACCGCCCTCGATCAAGATCCCGCCGATCGCGATCGCCCCGCGCTGGCCCTCGGCTCGATCCTCTGCGGCTACGCGATCGACTCCGGCATGTTCGCCGTCCACCACGTGATCTGCCAAACCCTTGTCCGAATCTGCGGCAGCCCCCACGCCGAGACCAACGCGGCAATCCTCCCCCGAGCAATGGCCTTCATGGTCCCCCGAGCCCCCGACCAGCTTGCATCTCTCGCGGCGGCAATCGACACCAAACCCGCCGGCATCGAAGCCCGCATCCTCGACCTGGGCGGCAACCCCCCGGGGCTAGGCGCCGTGGGAGCTGACCCCTCCAAGCTGGACCAAGCGCTGGGAGCCATCCTCATGCGCCCCGAGCTGGCCTTCACCCCTGAACCCCCCAGCCGCAGCGAGCTCGAGCGGTTAATAGAGAGCGCTTGGTAGGCGAGGGTCGGGGGGCCCTCCTGCGTGCGGCGCTCCCTTTTTCGCACAGACCACTCGGCGAGAGACGCCCACTCAAAGGCGAAAAAGTCAGCGCGCAGGAGGGCCCCCCGACCCTCGCCCCCGGTGGTAACCGCCCCGCCCCCACCGTGTAGCGCTCTGCGTGACCGCAGAGCGGCTCGCCGCCTACCACGAGTACACCCGGCGCCACGGCGTCAACCGGCCGCTGTACCTGCTGGCCAGGGTATTCATGACGCCGTTCTTCCTCGTCTACTTCCGTTACGCCCGCAACGGCCGCGAGCACGCCCGCGTCAAGGGCGGCCTGATCGTCGCCTCCAACCATCGCAGCTTCCTCGACCCCTTCGCGATCGGCGGCTGCCTGCCGTGGCGGCGGCCGATGAGCTACGTCGCCAAGGTGGAGCTGTTCGAGCGTCGCTGGCAGGGCTGGATCCTCTCCCGGCTCGGCGCCTTCCCGATCCGCCGCGGCGAGTCCGACGAGGACGCGATGGAGACCGCCCGCCTCGTCGTCGAGCGCGGCGGCACCGTCTGCATCTTCCCCGAGGGGACCCGGGTCCGGACCGGCGCGCTGGCGGCCCCGAGGCGCGGAGTCGGCCGCCTGGCGCTGCAGACCGGCGCGGCGGTGATCCCGACCGCGGTCCTCGGCACCGAACACGTTCGGCGCGGTTGGAAGATCCGGCCCCGCAAGGTGAAGGTCCGCCTGGGCCGCTCGATGACCTTCCCCCGGGCGGAGCGCCCGTCGCAGGCGCTGGCCGAAACCGTGACCGCGCGGATCTGGCCCAACGTCGAGCTGCAGTGGGAAGACATGGGCGGCCTGCCGCCGATGCGCCGCGCCGCGGTGATCGGCGCCGGGAGCTGGGGCACGGCGGTCGCGGTCCTGCTCGCCCGCGGGGGGCTCGACGTCCAGCTCGGCGCCCGCACCGCCGAGCGCGCCGCGGAGCTGTCGGAGGCGCGGGAGAACGAGCGCTACCTGAAGGGAGTCGCTCTTCCCGACACGCTCGAGGTGCGGCAGGCATCGGAGATCGAGCTCGCCGGCCTCGACCTGATCTGCCTCGCGATCCCTTCGAAGTCGCTGCCCCAGGCGGTCGGGGCGATCGCCGACCGGGCGAGCGCGCGCTCCTCGGTGCTGCTCCTTACAAAGGGGCTGATCGCGCCCCAAGGCCAGCTCCCCGCCGAGTACGTGGGGGAGAGGATTCGCGCCCGGGCGATCGCCTGCCTCGGCGGGCCCGCCCACGCCCGCGAGGCGGTATCGGGATCGGCCGCTCTCGTCCTCGGCTCGGCCGACCCCGACCTGCGCAGCCAGCTCGGCGAGGTGTTCGACAGCGTCGGGCTGGTCTGCGAGCGCTCCGGCGACGTGACCGGGGTGGAGATGGCCGGCGCGGCGAAGAACGCGGCGGCGCTGGCCGCCGCCGCAGCAGAGCCGCACGGCCTCAACGCGGCCGGGATCGCCGCCGCCGAGATCTGGCGCGAGTGCATCGAGTATGCGATCGGGCGGGGCGCCGAGCTCGAGACGTTCGCCGGCCTGGCCGGGGTCGGCGACCTGACCGCGACGGTGATGGCCCCGACCGGCCGCAACCGCCGCGCCGGCGAGCTGCTCGGCGCCGGCACTCCCGCCGAGGAGATCCCCCAGCTGATCGGCCAGGCGTCGGAGGGGCTCGACACGGCGCCGCTCCTCGCCGAGGCGATCTCGGCCGCCGGCGTGCCCGCCGATGCGCTGAACGGGTTGGCGGCGCTGATCCGCGGCGAGATCGACACCGAGGCCTGGGTGGCGGGATTGCGCCGGGTCGAGCGGTCGAGGCGGGCCGCATGAGCGCACTAGGCTTGATGGGTGAGCGGCGCCAAGGAGAACGTCGAACCGGCCAGCCTCGACCCTGCCGCGAAGGCGGAGCTGGACCGGGCCTTCGAGGACCTCTACCGGGCGCACCTGCGCGACGTCTACTCCTACGCCTACTACCGGGTCGGCAACCACCACGACGCCGAGGACCTGACCGAGCAGGCCTTCCTGCAGGCCTACCGTCACTTCGACCGCGCCCGGCGCGAGTCCGATGGGCGGCCGTTGCGCCCCTGGCTGATCCGCATCGCCCACAACCTCGCCTCCAACTACTACCGCGACCGTTCGCGCCGGCCGCAGACCCCGCTGGACAGCGCCGACCCGATCGCGGATCGCCACGGCACCGAGGCGATCGCCGAAGGGCGCGAGGAGCTGCGCCAAGTGATGGAGAACCTCGAGCACCTTCCCGACGACCGGCGCGAGGCGCTGATCATGCGCTTCGCGCTGGGCATGGACAACCGCGAGATCGCCCGTGCGCTGGGCCGCACCGACGGCGCCACCAAGGTGCTGATCCACCGCGCGATCAAACAGCTCCAGGAGAGGATGAGCGATGAGTGACGCCAGCGAGCGGCTGACTGGCAGTACCTGGGACGTCGAGCACCTGCTCGCCGACGCGCTGCGGCCGATCGAGCCACCGGAGCGGCTCTCGGGGCGGGTTGAGGACACCCTCTCTGCCGTCACCCAGGCGGCGGCGGAGGAGCTGTCGGACTGGGCGGAGGAGCTCTCGGAGAGCGAGCTGCGCTCCCTGCGCGACCCGCGCAACTGGGTCCGGCCGGTCGTCGCGGTCGGCGCGGGCGGCGTTGCGACCGGCGCCCTCGTCCTGCTGGAGCTGCGGCGCCGCAGCAAACAGCAGACCGGCAGCGGCCTGCGGGCGCTAGCCGGCGGTCTTCGCTCGCGCCTCTAGCTTTTGCGGCCGCGGGGTGGCCATCGCCGCGCCGATCCCGAGCAGGCCGAGGACGAGGTGGAGGAAGTCGTCGCCGGTGTTGACCGGGAGGAAGCCGAGGATCGAGTCGCCGCTGCCGATCGCGAAGCCCCAGATCGCGACGACGACGTAGAGGGCGCCCAGCCACAGCGCGTACTGGCGTGCCGCGTAGCCGGCGACCAGCAGGCCGATCGCTCCGGTCGCGATGTGGAAGACGTTGTGCCAGCCGTTGACGCCGAGGACTCCGAACACGTCGTCGACCTTGCCGGGCCCGCCGAAGGAGGCGCTGTAGAAGAAGCCGACGATCCCGCCTACGACGAGGGCGGCGCCGACCAGGGTCGCGTAGAGCCGGGCTGGGCTTGGGCCGTCCATAGGCGGCGATTGTAGGCTGCCCATCCCGTGGCCCAGACGTGCTACCGACATCCCAACCGCGAGACCGGAGTCTCCTGTTCCTCCTGCGGCCGCCCGATCTGCCCCGACTGCATGACGCCGACCCCGGTTGGGATGCGCTGCCCCGAGTGCATGCGCCAGCGGACGAAAGTGACCCACGGGGCGGCGGCGTTCGGCGGTTCCGTGCGTGCACCGGCGACCTTCGTTCTGATCGCGATCAACGTCGCCGTCTACCTCGCCGAGATCGCCTCCGGCCCCGGTGGCCTCGGTACTCCCGGCGTGACCCTGGTCAACGACTACAGCCTGATCGGCACCTCGGTGGCGGGGGGCGAGTGGTACCGGCTCCTCACCGGGGCCTTCCTCCACGCAGGCCTCACCCACATCGCCTTCAACATGGTCGCCCTCTACTTCCTGGGGCGGCTGTTGGAGCCGGCCATCGGCACCACCCGCTTCGTCTTCGTCTACTTCGCGTCACTGTTCGCGGGCTCCCTCGGAGCGCTCCTGCTGAGCGGCCCGGATCAGCTCACGCTCGGCGCCTCGGGGGCGATCTTCGGCATTTTCGGCGCGGCATTCGTGATCGCCCGCGGGCGCGGCCTCGATTCGGTCGCCCGAACGATAGGCGTGATCCTGTTGTTCAACCTCGCGATCAGCCTCGGGGATCCGCAGATCAGCCTCGGCGGGCACCTC
>DATMRN010000096.1:0-12324 GCA_035566275.1 Solirubrobacterales bacterium
GCTCCGCTCAGGGACGAAGTCGAGCCGCGTTTGAGTGGCCCGATCGCCGCGCCCGGTCTTCTCCCCGGAGCCGATGGCGATCAGTGCCTGATGCTGCTGGTAGCCCGCGTTGCGAGGGTCCTGGCTGGGGTGCAGGAAAGAGGTCAGCCTCTGTGCCTGGTAGCCCTTCAGCACCGGCGTCCCGACTGCGGGCGCCACCACCAGGACCAGCGTTACGAGTGCGACGAGGGCCCCGCCGATCACCGCGAAGTGCGTCCAGCGGACGCCTCCGAAGTACATCACGGCGAGTGTTGCGGCCCCGAACACCAGAGAGGTGCCGAGGTCGGGCTGCAGGAAGACGAGCGCAGCCGGTGCCAGGCCGAGGCACAGGTAGCGCACGGTGCGCTGCCTGTCGGAGCCGCGTCTGGCGCCATCGATGACGAACCCGGCGAGCGCAAGAATGAGCAGGAGCTTGCCGAGCTCAGATGGCTGGAAACTGAAGAAGGGGAGTTCGAAGGCGCGTCGCGAGCCCCGCGCCGCAAAGCCGAAGACGAAGATCAGCGCGATGCTGGCGCAGAGGAAGGTGTAGATGCCGACCCGCAGCTCGCGGAAGCGCGAGTAGTCGACCCGGGTGAGCAACAGCATCCCGACGATGCCGACGGCTCCGTAGAGCACCTGGCGGTCGACGTAGTAGTGGGGGCTGCCGGGCACGTCGTGGAGAGTCGCCTGATCGAGCGTGAAGACGCTGAACGCGGCCAGGGCGACGGCGGACAGCGCCAGGGTCCAGTCCATGTAGGCCAGGCCGAGGCGCTCGGCGATGGCCGGGCGGGCGACGAACGGCTCGGGCCGGGCCTGGCGGGCGCGGGTCGCGTACATCAGCCCGGGCTCCCCCCGTTGGGGCCGGCGGTGCCGGTCGTGTGCTTGTTGAAGTAGGCCTCGAGGATCTTCAGGGCGGCGGGCGCGGCGGATTCTACGCCGAAGCCCCCTTGCTCGATAGTCACCGCCGTCACGATACGCGGATTCGGGTACGGGGCCAGGACGATGTACCAGGACTGATCGGGATTGGGCGGGCGCTGCGCGGTCCCGGTCTTGCCCGCAACCGGCACCGGGAAGCCGCCGAAGACGGCGTAGGAGGTGCCGCCGGGCGTCTGCGCCGCCTCGTGCAGGCCCTTGAGGATCGCCGCCCGGTAGGTGGGGTCGACGTGGACGTGGCGGCGCGGCGGCGGTTCGAATTCCTTCAACACGCGGCCGGCTGCGTCGTCGACCTCCATCCCGACGTGTGGGGTCACCACGGTGCCGCCGTTCGCCACCGTCGCGTAGGCGATCGCCATCTGCAGCGGGTTCGTCTGCAGGTCGCCCTGGCCGGTCGCGAGCTGGACGT
The DNA here is from genome assembly GCA_035566275.1 of Solirubrobacterales bacterium. Lineage (GTDB taxonomy): Bacteria > Actinomycetota > Thermoleophilia > Solirubrobacterales > 70-9 > DATMRN01. The sequence goes on from DATMRN010000096.1 coordinate 1,361, forward strand.
TGTCGCCCGCCGACCAGGGACGTTCGGTTTCGCCCCTGCGGTAGAGACGGTCGCGCCACTGCCTGCTGGGCAGCAGGCCAACCGCCTGCTCGGGGAGGTCGATCCCGGTCGGGCGGCCGATCCCCAGCATGTGGGCCCAGTGCTGCAACGCCCCGGTGTTCCACATCCTCAGCCCCAGCGTGTAGAAGAAGACGTCGGAGGAGACCTGCAGAGCCGGCACCAGGCTGAGGGTCCCGTAGGAGGCGCCGCCGGAGTTCTTGAAGGTCTGCCCGCCGATCGTGAGCGAGCCCCCGTCGACGATCGTCGTTTCCGGGGTGATCACGCCGGAGCTCAGCGCCGCCATCGCGGTGATGAGCTTGAAGGTCGAGCCAGTGGGATAGAGCCCTTCGGTGGCACGGTTGGTGAGCGGCGACAGCGGGTTGTGGTAGATGGAGTTGACCTGGGCCTGGGTCAGCGGCTTGGTGAATTCGCTCGGGTCGAAGGTGGGGAACGACCCCAGCCCGAGGATCTGGCCGTTGCTCACGTCCATCGTCACGAAGGCGCCGGGCAGGCCGCGGGCGGCGAGCGCCTGTTCTCCCGCCGCCTGCACCGAGGAGTCGATCGAGAGCTTGAGGCTGTTGCCGGGGACCGGGGGCTTGGAGACCAGCTGCCCGCCCGGGGTCGGCTGGCCGAGCGCGTTGACCTGGATGCGGGTGAGGCCGGGCTGCCCGCGCAGGAAGCGGTCGTAGGTGTGCTCGACCCCGCCCTGGCCGACCTGGTCGCCCGGCTGCAGGTTGCGGTAGCGCGCTTCTTTCAGCTGTTCTTCGCTGACCTCGCCGACGCTGCCCAGCACGTGCGCGGCCAGCGACCCGCCCGGGTAATGGCGGACGAAGACCCGCTGCGCCTGGACCCCCGGAAAGCGGTCCTGGTTTTCCTGCAGGTAGTAGACGAGGTCGTAGCCGACATCGCGGCGCAGGGTGACCGGGGCCCCCGCCGCCACCTTCAGCTGTTCGTGCATCGTCCGGCGCACCTGGCGCGGGGACATGTGGGCGAGCGCCCCGAGGCGGGCCAGCTCGGCCTGGCGGCGCGACGGCAGCGACGGCAGCTTCTGGGGGTTGACCTGGAGCGCCAGGCTGGTGCGGTTGTCGACCAGCACCTTGCCGTTGCGGTCGAGGATGTAGCCGCGCGGCGCGATGACGCGGAACTCGCGCGTGCGGTTGTTGTTCGCTTCGGCCAGGTACTTCGGCCCGGACAGCACCTGCAGGTCCCAGAGGCGGAAGAAGAGCATCGCGAAAAGGGCCAGCGCCAGGCCGCCGACCACCGCGATGCGCAGCGCCAGGCCGTTTCTGATCTGAGGACGACGGTCGTCGGAGCGAAGGTACATCGGCTCCTCCTAGGCTCCCAGCACGGTCGGTTGCTTGCGTCGCCGCACCGTCGGGTCCTCGACCAGCGCCGGCCGCAGCAAGCGCCGCACCCCGAGGTAGATCGGCCAGCCGAGGAAGAAGGCGAAGATGCTCTTGAGCAACATGTCGCGGACGACCAGGCCGCTGACCGGAGCGTCGATCCCCAGCATCAGCTGCACCGCCCCGAATCCCAGCTCGGCGAACAGGGTCAACCCCATGCAGAGCAGCGGCGGGACGAGGGCGCTGTGGATCTCGAAGCGCTCGCGGAAGAGGCCGGCGAGGTAGCCGGTGCCGAGCAGGACCAGCGAGCCGGCGCCAAGCGGCTGGACCAGCAGGCAATCGAGGAGGAAGCCGATCGAGAATCCGCTCACCACCCCGGTCATGGTGCCGCCGAGCAGGCCCAGGGAGACGACCAGAGCCGGCAGGATGTCGGGGCTGGTGTGGAAGAGCGCGACCCGCGAGAAGAAGGAGAGCTGGAGCAGCACACCGAGGACGACGATGGCGACGATGCGGGCGAGGATCTTCGGGGTGACGATCACCCGCGGGACCCCCCCGTCAGCACCTGCAGCATTTCGAGGTTGCGCAGGTCGGCGTAGGGTCGCACGTGCACCTGCTGGCTGGCCTCCTGCTCGACGATCGACGCCCGCGTCACTTCCCCGACCGGGAGGTTGGGCGGGAACAGCGAGGCGAGCCCCTGGGCGCGCCAGCCTGCGGTGACGACCGCCTGCCCCTGGTGGATGTGCTTGCTCGAGTTGATGAAGTCGAGGATCAGGTCGTTGGGGTTGCCGACATCGGGCTTGACCACGCCCTGCACCCCCTGCGGGACGACCTTGGCCGAGACAGCGCTGGAGTGGTCGGAGATCAGGGTCACCTGCGCGGAGCCCCCGGTCACCGCCGCGACCCGGCCGACCAGCCCGTCGCCGTTGACCACCGGGTCGTCGACCGCGACCCCGTTGCCGCTGCCGACGTCGATCGTCACGGCGGAATACCAGACGGTCGGCGAACGGGCGATCACCCGGCCGGTCACCGGCTTGTAGCCGGAGGGAATGACGTTGCGGTCGAGGGAGAGGAGCTTGCGAAGCTGCGAGTTCTCCGCGATCGCCGCCTGGCCGGCGACGGCCTGCCTGCGGGCGGTCTGCAGCTCCGACTCCAGCCGGCCGTTGAGGCCGCGTGCGTCGAAGGTCGAATCGAACCAGTTGACCATGTCGCGGGCCGGCTTCAGCGCCCGGTCGGCGACTTCCTGCAGCGGGCTGAAGATCGTGCTGACGCCGCGCTGCACACCGTTCGAGCCCTGCCCGTAAGTGACGGTCAGCAGCACGAAGGAGCCGATGATCAACAACGCGAGCACCGCCCTACGGCGGCGTACTTGCTTTCGGTACACGGTTAACGCCTAAGTTTGGTGCTTTACATGAGCGGCGGCTAAGCAAAGCGCCGCGCTCCCGAATTCTTCTTGCTGGCGCGGTGGATCGCCTCGAACTCCTCCAGCGATATTCCCGACCCGACAGCGACGCACGTCAGTGGTGACTCTGCCAGCTGGCAGGGCATTTGGCACTCGTCGCGGAGGCGTTGCTCCAGTCCTTGCAGCAGCGCTCCTCCCCCGCCAAGGGTGATCCCCCGGTCCATGATGTCGCCGGCCAGCTCCGGCGGGGTGCGGTCGAGGGTGTCCTTGACCGCGTCGACGATGTGCCCGACCGTCTCGTCGAGCGCATCGCGGATCTCTTCGGAGCCGAGGGTGATCGTTTTCGGCAGGCCGGAGACGAGGTCGCGGCCGCGGATCTCGGTCCGCACCTCCTCGGGAAGCGGCGAAGCCGAGCCGGCCTCGAGCTTCACCTCCTCCGCCGTCTGGAAGCCGATCGCCAGCTTGTACTCGTGCTTGCAGTGGCCGACGATCGCCTCGTCGAGCTCGTCGCCGCCGACCCGGATCGACTGCGAGACGACGATGCCGCCGAGCGAGATCACCGCGACCTCGGTGGTGCCGCCGCCGACGTCGACGATCATCGAGCCGGTCGGCTCGGCCACGGGGAGGCCGGCCCCGATCGCCGCCGCCATCGGCTCCTCGATCAGGTAGGCCTGGCGGGCGCCGGCCGAGAGGCAGGCCTCCTCGACCGCGCGCTTCTCCACCCCGGTCACCCCGGAGGGGACGCAGACGACCACGCGCGGGTGGGCGAAGCGGTTGGAGTGCACCTTCTTGATGAAGTGGCGCAGCATCTGCTCGGTAACGTCGAAGTCGGCGATCACCCCGTCCTTGAGCGGCCGGATCGCGGTGATCGTGCCGGGGGTGCGCCCCAGCATCCGCTTCGCCTCGACCCCGACCGCGTGGACCTGCCCGTTGCGCGAGTCGATCGCCACCACAGAGGGCTCCGAGAGCACGATCCCGCGCCCGCGAACGTAGACCAGGGTGTTGGCGGTGCCGAGGTCGACCGCCATGTCGCGGCCGCGGAGTCGGGTCAGATAGCTGAATATGCCCATGCGGAAATTGCGTGCTTTCGGGGGGCATCATCCCAGAAGGGCGAAACCGGCTTCTCTTCGCGCTCAGCCTCGGGCGAATAGCTGCGGCGCCAGCTCCGCCAGCAGCCCCACAGGCAGGCCCACCACGTTGGAGACGCTCCCCTCGATCCGCTCCACCAGCGTCGACCCAAGCGTCTGGATCGCATACCCACCAGACCGCCCCCGCCACTCCCCAAACCGCACGTACCTCTCCATCGCCTCCTCATCCAACTCCTTGAACACCACCTCGGTCCGCTCCACCCCAGCCCTCTCCTCGTCCCCGAGCACCACCAAGCCACTAAGAACCTCGTGCGCCCGGCCGGACAGAAGCTCCAGGTACTCACGAGCCTGCGCCTCGTCCTCGGGCTTCCCGAGCGCACGGCAGTCGACGACAACGTCGGTATCGCACGCGATGACCAAATCACGCGAGGGGACCGCTCGCGCCTTCATCCGAGCGTTCTCGAGAACCTCGACCTCAGGGTCTCCACCCGTCAACTCATCTACGCCAGGCACAACCACCTCGAACTCGACCCCGAGCTTCCGCAGGATCTCACTCCTTTGAGGAGATCCCGATGCGAGCACGACGCTCGTGGCCCTACCCCAGCTCAGGAAACCAGATCCCGATCTCACGCTCAGCCGACTCATCCGAGTCGGACCCATGAACCATGTTGAAGGTGACCTCGAGAGCGAAGTCGCCCCGGATCGAGCCGGGCGCCGCATCGACCGGGTTGGTCGCCCCGATCACCTGTCGCGCGGCAGCAACCGCGTCCTGTCCCTCCAGGACCATCGCCACCAGAGTGCCACCGGTGACGAAGGAGACCAGCTCGCCGAAGAAGGGCTTGTCGGTGTGCTCGGCGTAGTGCTCGTTGGCGATCGGCTCGTCGGCCCGCATCGTCTTCAGCGCCGCGATCCGCAGACCCTTGCGCTCGAAGCGGGCGATCACCTCGCCGGTCAGGGCGCGCTCGAAGGCGTCAGGCTTTACGAGGATCAGCGTCCGGCTCACGGCGGGGGCTCTCTTGGGTTCGTTCTGGGGTTGGCGACGCCTCGTTGGAGGCGGCGCGCGTAGCCGGCTCTTTCTTCACGGACGCAGGCGATTTCTTGCGGGCGACCGGCTGCCGCTTGGGCGCGGGCCGCTCCTCACGGGTCGCGGGCCGCTCCTCACGTGCGGGACGCTCTTCGCTGGGCGCCGCTCGCTCCTCGCGCGGAGGGGCCTTGCGGTCCTCCGCTTTGCGCGGTCGCCGCTCGCGCTCCGGCAGGGCGGTCTCACAGTACGGGCAGAGCTTCCAGCGCGGGTCGACCGGCTTGCCGCAGTTCCGGCAAGGGTCCTTGAGCCGCCGCCGGCAACTTGGGCAGCGCAGGAAGTCTTTCTCGATCGGGTGCTTGCAGTTGGGGCACGAGGCCGCGGTCAGCTGGTGCACTCGCAGCTCGGCTGCCTTGATCTCCAGCTCGCGCTCCTGGGCGTCCTCGAGGAACTCCGGCGGCCGCACGATCGCGTAGACGGCGGTGCCGATGTAGGGGAAGAAGGAGGCGATCGTCGCGCAGGCGATCAGGAAGGGATCGGAGATGCGGCGCCTGGCGTCGAGGTAGGTGTAGACGATCAGCGCCAGCCAGACGACGACGAAGATCAGGACGAGCAGGGAGACGGCCAAGTTGAGGCCGCTGTTGCTGATGCCGAAGATCGCTAGTGACATTGCTGGAGGCGCCGCCGGGGAGGGAGCGGCAGTCTACTTCGCCGCGGGTCTCACAAACCCTCGCTCATAGGAACAACCTGCCGAACAGGTACCCGATCCCGAAGAAGACGAGGATCACCACAGCGACGACGCCGGCGACCAGGGCCATCATCGAGAGCAGTTCGGAGCCGGCGCTTCGATCCATGCCTCAATCCTCCCACAGTCCCGTTGCAGCGCGGGCGGGGGCCAGCACGTAGTGGGACCCGGTCACCAGGAGCGTCCCGCCGGGGGGCTCGGAGGCAAGCTCGCGCGCGCGCCGCAGCGCCTCCGGGAAGCTGGGCTCGGGCTCGGCGGGCAGGCCGGCCGCCTCGCAGGCCTCCGCCAGCTCGGCAGCCGGATGGGACGCGGCGCCGGGCCGCCCCTGCGCGCTGAGCGCCTCGGCCGGCAGCTCGGCGCAGACGGCCCGGTCGAGCACCGGCGCCAGTGCCCGCGCCATCGCCTCCGCGTCCTTGTCGGCGAGAATCGCCAGGCAGGCGACCACCGGGCCACCGGCGGCGATCGCCGGCAGCGCCTCGGCCAGGGCCACGGCGCCGTCGGGGTTGTGGGCGGCGTCGATGAAGGTCGGAGGGCCCGTGGCGATCTTCTCCAAGCGGCCCGGGATCGCCAGCGTCGCGGCGACCTCGGCGACCCGGCCGGCGTCGAGATCGCCGAGGAACGCCTCCGCGGCGGCGAGCGCCAGAGCGAAGTTGCGCCGCTGGAATGCGCCGGACGCCCGCAGGCGAAGCTCCGGCCCGGGGTCCTCGGGCGCCTGGGCCAACCGCGCCCCGCGCTCGGCGGCGACGCCCTCGGCCAGCGCCACGACCTCCGCGCTCACCCTCCCCAGCACCAGAATCGAGTGGTCGCGCAGCACCGCGAGCTTCTCGGCGGCGATCTCGGCCTCGGTCTCGCCCAGCCACTCGGTGTGGTCGAGGCCGATCGAGGTCAGCACCGTGACCCGCGAGTGGATCGTGTTGGTCGCGTCGAGCCTCCCCCCCAGGCCGGCCTCGATCGCCGCAGCCTGGACCCGGGCGGCCGCGAGGGCGACGAAGGTGACCGCGGTGGCGGCCTCGAACTGGGTCACCGCTTCGCCCTCGTCCAAGGTGCGATTGACGACCTCGGCCGCCTGCGCGACCCGCTCGACCGCGGCGGCGAGCTCGGCCGCGCCGATCTCCTCACCGTGGACCAGCGTCCGTTCCGACCAGCGCGAGGCGTGCGGCGAGACACAGGCCCCGGCGCTGACACCGTGCGCCTCCAGCAGCGCGGCGATCATCCGCGTCACCGAGGACTTGCCGTTGGTGCCGACGACGTGGATCGAGGCGAAGCGATGCTGGGGCATCCCGAGCACGGTGGTCAGCCGGTGCATCCGCTCGAGCCCAAGCTTCCAGCCGATCGGCTCCAGCGAGTCGAGATACGCCTCGGGGTCTATTCGGAGAGCTCCTCGAGCTCGGCGCGGTAGCGCTCGAGCTTGCCGCGCTCCTCCTCGACCACCTCCGCCGGGGCCTTGGCGACGAAGCCCTCGTCGGCGAGCTTGCGCTCGCCGCGCTCGACCTCGGAGCGCAGCTCGGCGCGGCGATTCTCCAGCCGGGCGGCGACGGCCTCGGCGGGCAGCTCAGCCGAAGAGAACACCCTGACCGGCCCCACCGACGCGATCGGGTCCCCACCGTCCTGCTCGAACTCGAAGCGGGCGAGACGGGCGACGAACTCCTGCGGCTCGACCCCGTCGACGCGGGCCGCCAGCACGCTCGCCACCGGCACCTCGACCAGGTCGCGCCAGGCACGCAGGCGTCGCGTTAGCTCGATCCCCGCCTCGACATCGGCCTCGGCCCCTGGGTCGAACAGCGACTCGTCGGGCTCGGGGAACGGATGGACGGCGAGGTGGCCCTCGCGTGCCGGGTGGTAGGACCAGATCTCCTCGGTGACGAAGGGCATCGTCGGGTGCAGCAGGGCGAGCACCCGCTCCAGGGCCCAGAGCAGCGTCGCCGAGACCTCGGGCTCGCCGTCGTAGAGGCGCGGCTTGACGATCTCCAGATACCAGTCGCAGAGCTCCGACCAGAAGAACGAGTAGGCCTCCTGGACCGCGTGGGCGAAGTCGTAGGACTCCAGCAGCTCGGTAACCGAGGCGATCGTCCGCTCGAGTCGAGACAAGATCCACCGATCCTCCACCCGGACAGGGGAGGGTGCCGGCAGTCGAGCGCTCGTCCCGTCCCCGGCCCCGGCAGGGACTTGGCCCTGCCGGGCATTTAGGGGCGACTGATTTCGCTCAGAATTCACATTAAGCAAAATCAGTCGCGAAGCATTCCAAAGCTTGTTGGCTAAGTCCGCCCCCTGCTGGACCTTCGCGTCCGAGTAGCGCACGTCCTGGGTCGATGACATCGCCAGCAACCCGAAGCGCAGGGCGTCGGCGCCATGCACGTCGATCTCCTCCAGCGGGTCGATCCCGGTGCCGAGGCTCTTCGACATCCGCCGCCCGTCGCGGGCCTGGATCACCGAGTGGACGTAGACGTCGCGGAAGGGCACGCGATCTGTGAACTCGAGCGCGGTCATCACCATCCGCGCGACCCAGAGGAAGAGGATGTCGCGAGCTGTGGTGAGGAAATCGGTCGGGTAGAAGGCGCGCAGCTCGGGGGTGTCGTCGGGCCAGCCGAGCGTCGCGAACGGCCATAGGGCGGAGCTGAACCAGGTATCGAGCACGTCCTCGTCCTGGCGCAGCTCTCCGTCGCAGACGCCGCAGCGCCGCGGCGGCTCCTCGGCGACGAACGTCTCTTCGCAGGCATCGCAGTACCAGACCGGAATCCGGTGCCCCCACCAGAGCTGGCGGGAGATGCACCAGGGGCGGATGTTGTTCATCCAGTCGAGGTAGACCCGTTTCCACTGCGCCGGGGCAATCCGCACCTCGTCGCGTTCCACCGCCTCGATCGCGGGCTTCGCCAGCTCGTCCATGCGGCAGAACCACTGCAGCGAGATCAGCGGCTCGATCCGCTCGCCGGAGCGATGGGAAAAAGGGACCGAGTGGACGTAGGGCTCTTCGGCGCGCAACAGGCCCTCTTCGCGCAGCGCCTCGACCACCACCTCCCGGGCCTCGGCCGCGGTCATTCCGGCAAAACGCTCGCCCGCCTCCTCGGACATGCGCCCGTCCGACCCGATTACGCCGATCTCCTCGAGCCCGTACTTGCGGCCGATCTCGAAGTCGTTGGGGTCGTGGCCGGGGGTGATCTTCAGCGCCCCGGTGCCGAACTCCGGGTCGACATGGTCATCGGCGACGATCGGCAGGCGCCGTCCGACCAGCGGCAGAACGCAGTGTCGGCCGACCAGGTCGGTATAGCGCTCGTCGTCCGGGTTGACGGCGACGGCGGTGTCGGCGAGCATCGTCTCCGGGCGCACCGTGGCGACCGTCAGCACCCGTTCGGCCGCCTCGACCGGATAGTCGATCGAGTAGAGCGTGTCCTCGACCTCGCGGTTCTCGACCTCGAGGTCGGAGATCACCGAGCGCGATCCCGGGTCCCAGTTGACCATGTAGTTGTCGCGGTAGATGTAGCCCTTGTCGAAGAGCTGCCTGAAGACGCGGTGGACGGCGCGCACGTAGCTCTCGTCGAGCGTGAAGCGCTCGCGGTCGTAGTCGCAGGAGGCGCCGAGCCGCTGGAGCTGCTCGACTATCCGAGAGCCGTACTCCTCCTTCCAGGCCCAGGCCCGCTCCAGGAAGGCCTCGCGGCCCAGCTCCTGGCGCGAGGTCCCCTCGGCGCGCAGCTCCTTCTCCAGCACCGCGTGGACCGCGATGCTGGCGTGATCGGTGCCGAGCAGCCAGAGCGTGTTGCGGCCGCGCATCCGTTGCATCCGCACCAGCGCGTCCTGCATCGCGCCGTTCAGCGCGTGGCCCATGTGCAGGGCGCCGGTCACGTTCGGCGGTGGGATCGCGACCGAGAAGCTCTCCTCCGCGGTCCCCTCCGCGGGCGGGTGGAAGTAGCCGCCCTCCATCCACTCGGCGAAGATCCGCCGCTCGACCTCGGCGGGGTCGTACCGCGTCTTGGCCTGCAGGGAGTCTCGGCGCTCATCGCTCATGGGAAGCGCCGAGTTTAGTTTCGGCGTGCCGGCTAGGCCGATTCCTCGGTGAGGCCGTCTTCGGCGCCGCTGATATCCTGCGGCGCGGCCTCGGTGACCAGGGTCGGGCGACGGCCCTGGACGATCGTCTCCCTGGTGACGACGCACTTGGTGACGTCGCGCCGGGAGGGCAGCTCGAACTGGACGTCGAGCAGGGTCTCCTCGAGGATCGAGCGCAGCCCGCGGGCGCCGGTCTCGCGCTCCAGCGCTTTGTCGGCGATCGCCTCGAGGCTGTCCTCGGCAAAGACCAGCTCGATGTCGTCGAACTCGAAGAAGCGCTGGAACTGCTTGGTCAGCGCGTGGCGCGGCTCGGTCAGGATCGTGACCAGGTCGTCGCGGCTGAGCTGGTGGATCGCGGTGATCACCGGCAGGCGCCCGATGAACTCCGGTATCAGCCCGTACTCCATCAGGTCCTCGGGCAGCACCTGCTCGAACCACTCGCCCGTGTCTTTGTTCTCGCGGGAGGAGATCGCGGCGCCGAAGCCCACGCCACGGTCGCCGACCCGATTCTCGATCACCCTGTCGAGCTCGGCGAAGGAGCCGCCGCAGATGAAGAGGATATTGGTGGTGTCGATCGTCAGGAACTCCTGGTGGGGATGCTTGCGCCCCCCCTGCGGCGGAACCGAGGCGGTCGTCCCCTCGAGGATCTTCAGCAGCGCCTGCTGCACGCCTTCGCCGGAGACGTCGCGGGTGATCGACGGGTTGTCGGCTTTGCGCGCGATCTTGTCGATCTCGTCGATGTAGATGATCCCCGTCTCCGCCTTCTTGACGTCGTAGTCGGCGGCCTGGATCAGCTTCAGGAGGATGTTCTCGACATCCTCGCCGACGTAGCCGGCCTCGGTCAGGGCCGTCGCGTCGGCGATCGCGAAGGGGACGTTGAGGATGCGGGCCAGAGTCTGTGCGAGCAGCGTCTTGCCGCAGCCGGTGGGGCCCAGCATCATGATGTTCGACTTCTGGAGCTCGACCTCGGTCTCTTCGGACTGGGCGATCTGGACCCGCTTGTAGTGGTTGTAGACGGCGACCGAGAGCGCTCGCTTGGCAGCCTCCTGGCCGACCACGTACTCCTGCAGCACCTCGTGGATCTCGCGCGGTTTCGGCAGGTTCTCCAGCTCGAAGGTCGACGGCGCGGTCAGCTCCTCGTCGATGATCTCGTTGCAGAGGTCGATGCACTCGTCGCAGATGTAGACGCCGGGGCCGGCGATCAGCTTCTTGACCTGGCGCTGCGACTTGCCGCAGAAGCTGCACAGAAGCTGCTCGTTTGAGTCTGTGGGCCGGGCCATCTAGCGTCTCT
>DATMRN010000097.1:0-5830 GCA_035566275.1 Solirubrobacterales bacterium
CCAATCTCGCCAATAGCGGTAAGGCGATTGGTGCCCTCCGAAATCGTGATCGGGCGCTCGGTCGTAGAGCGCACCGTCAGGCAGGGGATGCCGAGATAGGTCGTCTCCTCCTGGATGCCGCCGGAGTCGGTGAGGACGGCGCCGGCATCGGCGAGCAGCGAGAGGAAGTCGAGGTAGCCGAGCGGCTCTGAGAGCAGCAGGCCCGGGTGATCGGAAGCGACCTCCTCCATCATCTTGCGGGTACGCGGGTGCACGGGAAAGACGACCGGCATCTGGCGGGCGAGGGCGGCGAGCCGGTGAACCGTCTCCGGCAGCAGCGGGCCGTCGACCAGGGCCGGGCGGTGCAGGGTGACGAGCGCGAACTCGCCGGGCCCGACCTCGAGGCGCGCGGCGGTCCCGGCGGCGCGGAAGCGATCCTCCAGCGCGAGGAGGGTGTCGATCATCGTGTTGCCGACGAAGTGCATGCGCTCGTCCGGGATCCCCTCGGCTCGGAGGTTGTCGATCGCCTCGTCGGAGTGCAGGAAGAGGTGCTCGGAGAGCTCGTCGGCGACGATCCGGTTGACCTCCTCCGGCATCGTGCGGTCGAAGCTGCGCAGGCCGGACTCGATGTGGGCGACTGGGATGCCCATCTTCACCGCGGTCAGGGCCGCCGCCAGGGTCGAGTTGACGTCGCCGGGAACGATCACCAGGTCGGGCTTCTCCGCCGCCAGCACCGGCTCCAGCCGCTCCATCGTCCGCGCCGTCTGCTGGGTGTGGCTGCCGGAGCCGACCTTGAGCATGTGGTCCGGCTCCGGCACGCCCAGCTCCTCGAGGAAGATCGCCGACATCAGCCGGTCGTAGTGCTGGCCGGTGTGGACGATGGTGTGCGTACCGTCTGGGAGGCGGTCGCGCAGCGCCGCGATCACCGGCGCCGTCTTGACGAAGTTCGGCCGGGTCCCGACCACGTAGACGATCCGCATGCGGCGGCAGCGTACCTGCGCCGCCCGGCGACCCCGGACGGGACCGGCCACCTGTCTGCTTCAATACGCGTCCCGATGCCCAAGATGAAGACCCATTCCGGCGCCAAGAAGCGGTTTCGCAAGACCGCGACCGGCAAGCTGCGCGGGCGGCGGGCCTACTCGAGCCACATCCTCGAGAAAAAGTCGCCGAAGCGCAAGCGGCGGATGGCGCGGCCGGTTGAGATCTCCCCGGCGGACGCGAAGACGGTGCGGACCCTGCTCGGAGGTGCAAAGTGAGCGGAGCGGAGCCCGCATCCATATCTGATTCTTTGCGGGCGGAGCGCAGCGAAACTAAGGTTGTGTCATGAGTCGCGTCAAGCGCTCCGTCCACGCGCGCAAGAAGCGCCGCAAGGTGCTGAAGGAGGCGAAGGGCTATTTCGGCCGCAAGCACTCCTCCTACCGCTTCGCCAAAGAGCAGGTGCAGCGGTCGGGGATGTACGCCTACCGTGACCGGCGCAACCGCAAGCGGGATTTCCGTCGGCTCTGGATCACCCGGATCAACGCCGCCGCGCGGCTCGAGGGCATGAGCTACTCGGAGCTGATCCACGGCCTCAGCAAGGCCGAGGTCGAGGTAAACCGCAAGATGCTCGCCGAGATCGCGGTCACCGACCGCGACGCGTTCCGCCGATTCGTGGAGCTAGCCCGGGAGGGTGCGGCCGCCTAGCCGCAGCCACAGACTCACTTTCCCGGGCGGGCCGTCTCACGGCCCGCTTTTTCGTTCCAGGAGAAGAAACCGCAGACAAGAAGAGACACACCCAACAGAATCCGATGATCGTCAGCCCCCACAACGAGAAGCTGAAGCTGGTCCGCAAGCTGCGCGACCGCAGGCACCGCGAGCGCGAGGGCGCGTTCGTGACCGAGGGCGAGGACCTGGTCGAGGCGGGGTTGGCGGCCGGCGCCGAGCCGCGCTTCCTGCTCACCGCCGCAGGTAGTGGGCTGGGTGGCGAGGAGGTCGAGCCGGAGCTGCTCGCCGAGGTCTCGACCCTGGGGTCTGGCGCCCGGGCGATCGCGGTCTGGCCGCAGCGCTGGGCGCAGCGGATCGAGCCGCCCTGCCTCTACCTGCACGGCGTCGCCGACCCAGGCAACATCGGCGCGATCGTCCGCACCGCGCACGCGCTGATCGGCGGCACCCTGGTCGTCGGGCCGCTCTGCGCCGACCCCCACTCGCCGAAGGCAGTGCGCGCCAGCATGGGCTCGATCTTCGGGCAGCCGCTCGCCCGGGCCGGGGTGGAAGAGACGCCGGCGCCCCGGGCGGCGTTGATCGCCCACGGCGGCGAGGGCCTGGCGGCGCTCGGCTCGGCGGCGACCCTCTGCCTGGGGGCCGAGCGCGAGGGCCTGCCGCCCGAGGTCCTCGCCGAGTGCGACTCCGAGTTGACGATCCCCCTGCGTTCGGGAGGAGCCGAGTCGCTCAACGTCGCAGCCGCCGCGGCGATTGTCTGCGAGCGGATATCGTCGCTCGCCATGCCGGAGGCTGAGCCCGATGCTTGAGCGGATCGAGGAGATCGAGGGCGAGGCCGGCGCGGCGATCGAGGCCGCTCCCGGCACCGCCGAGCTGGAGGATCTGCGGGTCCGCTACCTCGGCCGCAAAGCGGAGCTGACGACGATCCTGCGCGGCATCGCCGACCTTCCGGCAACGGAGCGCGGCAAGGTCGGCGCCGCCGCGAACAGGGCGCGCCAAGCGCTGGAGACCCTGCTCGAGCAGCGCACCGAGCAACTCGACGCCGCCGAGCTGGAGACCCGCCTCCTCACCGACAGGGTCGACGTCACCCTGCCTGGCGCTCCGCCGCGCCCGGTCGGCCACATCCACCTGATCACCCGCACCACGCGCCAGATCGAGGACGTGATGGTCGGCCTCGGCTACCGGGTGATGGAGGGACCCGAGATCGAGCACGACTACTACAACTTCACCGCGCTCAACCACCCGCCGGGCCACCCGGCGCGGATGCTCCAGGACACCTTCTACGTGCAGTCGCACCCGGAGGTGCTGCTGCGGACCCACACCTCGCCGGTGCAGGTGCGGGCGATGGAGACCCAACCGCCGCCGATCTTCATCATCGTCCCGGGCAAGGTATACCGGCGCGACTCCGACGCGACCCACAGCCCGATGTTCCACCAGATGGAGGGGCTGGCGATCGGGGAGGGGATCACCCTCGCCGACCTGCAGGGCACCCTGCGCGAGATGCTGCGCGCGATCTTCGGCGAGGGCCGCGAGACGCGGATGCGGCCGCACTTCTTCCCCTTCACCGAGCCGAGCGTCGAGTTCGACGTCTCCTGCTTTCAGTGCGAGGGCAGCGGCGAGCTGGCCGGCGGCGAGCGCTGCAGCCTCTGCAAGGGGATCGGCTGGATCGAGGTCGGCGGCGCCGGCATGGTCGACCCCAACGTGCTCGGCTTCGTCGAGTCCAACGGCTACGACCCCGAGCGGGTGCAGGGCTTCGCCTTCGGGATGGGGGTCGAGCGGATCGCGATGCTGCGCCATGGCGTGCCGGACCTGCGGCGCTTCTTCGACAACGACGTGCGGATGCTGGAGCAGTTCCGATGAGGGTCCCCTACTGGTGGCTGCGCGAATACTGCGACCCCGGGGTAGCGCCGGAGGAGCTGGCCGAGCGGCTGGCGATGACCGGGACCGAGGTCGAGCGGGTCTCCTCCGGCGTGCCCCCGGAGGTCGGCCCGACACCTGAGGAGATGCGAGAGGAGCCCGTGCTGGAGCTGGAGGTGACGCCCAACCGGGTCGACTGCTTCGGTATCTACGGGGTCGCCCGTGAGGTCCATGCGATCTCGGCGGCGCCGCTCGGCCCGGAGCCGTGGGCGGAGGACGCACCGGCGGAGGGTGAGGGGGAGGCATCCGACTTCGCCTCGGTGACGGTCGAGGTCCCAGGCCGCTGTCCCCGCTTCACCGCGCGCGTCTTCACCGACGTCACGATCGCGCCCTCGCCGGCCTGGCTGCAGGCGCGGCTCTCCGCCGCCGGCCAGCGCCCGATCAACAACGTCGTCGACATCACCAACTACACGATGCTGCTCACCGCACAGCCCCTGCACGCCTTCGACCTCGACAAGGTGCCCGACGGGGAGCTGATCGTGCGCACGGCCGTCGAGGGCGAGAAGATGACCACCCTGGACGACGTGGAGCGCACGCTCGACCCCGAGACGGTCCTGGTCTGCGATCGCAACGGCCCCACGGGGATCGCCGGGATCATGGGCGGTCAGGTATCGGAGGTCTCCGACGACACCACACGCGTCCTGCTCGAGGTCGCCACCTGGAACGGGACCAACATCCTCCGCACCTCGCGGCTGCTGGGCCTGCGCTCGGAAGCCTCCTCGCGATTTGAGAAGCAGCTGCACCCGGAGCTGTGCATGCGGGCGCAGCGGATCGCCTCGCGGCTGATGGTCGAGCTCTGCGGGGCGAAGCTGGCGCCCGGCACGATCGACGTCGCCGCAGAGATCCCGAAGCCTCGGCGCCTTACCCTGCGCAGCGCCCGGGTCGAGGGCCTGCTGGGGATGCCGATCGAGCAGGGCGATCAGGTCGCATACCTGGAGCGGCTTGGTTTCGGCGTCGAGGCAGATGGCGACGACCTTGAGGTGACGGTGTCACCTGACCGCCACTTCGACGTCACCCGTGAGGTCGACCTGATCGAGGAGGTGGGTCGCGTCCACGGCCTGGACGAGCACCTGCCGACCACCCTGCCGGACACCTCCGGCGCGGTCGGGAGGCACACCCGCGAACAGACCCTGCGCCGCCGCGCCGAGGACGCGATGCGCGACCTCGGCTTCGACGAGATCGTGGGGTGGAGCTTCACCGACCCCGAGGAGATCGAGCGGCTGCGAATCCGCGCCGGCGACCCCCGCGCCGACGCGGTCATGCTCGCCAACCCCCTTTCCGAGGACCAGTCGGTGATGCGCACGACTCTGCTCGGCTCGCTGCTCGACGTCGCCGCTCGCAACCTCGCCCGCGATCTCGATCGCGTTGCCCTCTTCGAGTCGGGCCGGGTCTACCTGCCATCCGGCGAGCCTGGCGACGGGCCCCTCGGCGGCCGCTTCCCGGGCGAGCGCCCGGCCCCGGTCGCCGAGGAGCACCACCTCGGCTGCCTCGTCGCCGGCCAGTTGGCCGCCAGGTCGTGGCGGGGTGGGGCGGAGCCGGCCGACTTCTTCGCCTTGAAGGGGGTGCTCGAGGCCCTGGCCGGGCAGCTCGGGGCCGAGCTCTCGTTCGAAGCCTCCGTGGAGCCGTTCCTCCACCCCGGCCGTTCGGCCCGCGTCCTTGTCGCCGGCGGGCCCGCCGGCTGGATCGGGGAGGTGCATCCGCTCGCCTGCCGGCGATGGGATCTCGAGGTGGCGGTCGCCTTCGAGGTCGAGCTGGCCGCTCTGGTCGCCGCCGCATCCGCCGGAACGGAGGTCTTCACTGACATCGCCGCCTTCCCCGCGGTCCACCAGGACCTGGCTGTAGTCATCCCCGCCGAGGTCTCCGCCGCCGAGGTGCGCGCGGCCGTCCTCACGGGCGGGGGCGAGCTGCTGCGCGCGGCCGAGATTTTCGACTTCTACGAAGGAGAGCAGGTCGGCGAGGGGCGCAAGAGCCTGGCGCTGAGGTTGGAGTTCCGCGCCGAGGATCGCACCCTCACCGACGAGGAGGTCGCCGGCCTGCGTGCCTCGATCGAGGCCGAGCTGGAGAAGATCGGGGGGTCGCTTCGTGGCTGAGGCAAACGCGCAGCCGCTCACCGGCGAGCCCGCCGCGCGGGTGCTTGTTGCCGGCGCCTCCGGGTTCACCGGGACGCTGGCCGCCCAGATCGTCTGGCGCCACCCGCGGCTGGAGTTGGTCGCGATCACCTCGCGCAGCGACGCGG
>DATMRN010000098.1:0-3712 GCA_035566275.1 Solirubrobacterales bacterium
GACCAGCTCAAGGAGGAGATCCTGCCCGGAATCGTCGGAGGCACCGTGTACGCGATCGCGATGTCCGAGCCCGAGGCCGGCTCCGACGTCGGCTCGTTGACCACCTTCGCCGAGCCCGACGGCGACGGCTTCGTCCTCAACGGCCAGAAGGTCTTCTGCTCCAACGCCCACATCTCCGATCACGTCCTCGTCGTCTGCCGCACCACCCGCGGCCCCGACAAGCACGAGGGCCTGACGATGATCTGGGTCCCCCGCGACGCCGACGGCATGGAGGTGGTCCCGATCGACACGATGGGCGGCCGCGAGACCAACCACCTCTACCTCACCGACTGCTTCGCCCCGGCGAGCGCCGTGCTCGGCGAGGTCGACCAGGGCTGGACGCAGCTGATGGCCGGCCTAAACGTCGAGCGGCTGATCCTCGCCGCGACGATGCTCGGCATCGCCCAGCGGGTCTTCGACGACGTCATCGTCTACGTCAAGGAACGCAAGCAGTTCGGCCGCCCGATCGGCTCCTTCCAGTCGCTCCAGCACCGCCTCGCCGACATGGCGACGGAGCTGGAGGCGGCGCGCCTGATGACCCGTTGGGTCGCCACGATGACCGACGAGGACCCGGGCCGGATGCTGCCCCGCGAGGCCTCGATGGTGAAGCTCTACGTCACCGAAGTCGCCAAGCGCGCCGCCCTCGACGGGATGCAGATGATGGGCGGCTACGGCTACTCCTCCGAGTACGACATGGAGCGCCTCGTCCGCACCTCCCTCGTCTCCACCATCTACGGCGGCACCTCCGAGATCCAGCGCAACATCATCGCCAAGACCCTCGGCCTCTGAGCGGGCCCCGGGCCGCGCCGGACCGCTATCCTTCCGCTCAGCCTCGTGCCTCGGCCCGAGGTTTTCCTTTGTAACGGCCGTCCGTACGTGAACGAGGAGACATGGCTCGCGGAGATGTCCGCATTGCGGTGACGCTGGCTTGCGAGGACTGCAAGCGGCGCAACTACCAGACCAACAAGTCCCGGCGCAACTCGCCGGACCGCGTCGAGCTGCGCAAGTTCTGCCGCTGGTGCGGGCGCCACACGTCGCACAAGGAGACGCGGTAGCCGCCGATGGCGAAGACCCGCGCACAGCGCAAGGCAGAGCGCAGAGCTCGCGAAGAGCAGGAACAGCGACGCTCCAACGCCGACCCGCTGAAGCGCGAGGCCCGCGCCCAGCACGACACCCAGGTCCCGGTCTCCGGCGACATCGCCGAGATCGAGGCGATGGAGGCGGGGATGGCGGCCGGCGCCCCCGAGGCCCAGCTCGAGACCCCGGACGCCCCGAAGCCCTCCCGCTCGACGCGCCGCACCGAGGAGAAGCAGCGCAAGGACGCGGAGAAGCGCCGCCGCGCCGAGCAGAAGCGCCAGGAGAGCGAGCAGCTCGCCCGCAAGCAGAAACAGGCGAGCGCGGAGCGCCAGCGGGGCGGTGTCATCGGCTTCCTCACCTCATGCTGGGCCGAGCTGAAGAAAGTACAGTGGCCCGACCGCGAGACGCTGGTCCAGGCGACCGCGGTCACCGTCATCTTCGTCGCCGTCGCGGCGCTCTACCTGGGCGCGCTCGACGCGCTCTTCGAATTCCTGGTCAAGCGGATCCTGTAGCAGCGGGCTCCCCGAACAAAGGCTTCTAGAGATGTATCGCTGGTACGTGATCAACACCTACTCCGGGCACGAGAACAAGGTCAAGCACAACCTCGAGCACCGGGTGCAGACGATGAGCCAGAACCGCAACGTGCGCCAGGTCGTCGTCCCCACCGAGCAGGTCTCCGAGATGAAGGACGGCCAGAAAGTCCAGACCGAGAAACGGACGATGCCCGGCTACGTCCTGGTCAACATGGAGATGACCGACGACGCCTGGGGGCTGGTCAAGAACACCCCGGGGGTGACCGGGTTCGTCGGCTCCCGCAACAAGCCGGTGCCGCTCTCCAAACCGGAGGTCGATCGGCTGCTGCACCGCGAGACGGCGGAGCGGCCGCGCACCCAGGCCCAGTTCTCGATCGGCGAATCGGTCAAAGTCATCTCCGGCCCGCTGTCGGACTTCTCCGGCGAGATCGCCGAGATCAACGAGGACGCGGCCAAGCTCAAGGTGCTGGTCTCGATCTTCGGCCGCGAGACGCCGGTCGAGGTCGGCTACGACCAGGTGAAGAAGATTTAGGCCGGCGACCGCTACCCTCCGCGACCCGATGGCCAAGAAAGTCCTCACCCTGATCAAGCTGCAGATCCAGGCGGGCAACGCCAACCCGGCGCCGCCGGTCGGCCCGGCGCTGGGCCAGCACGGGGTCAACATCATGGAGTTCTGCAAGGCGTTCAACGCCCAGACCCAGTCCGAAGTCGGGACGATCATCCCGGTCGAGATCACGGTCTACGAGGACCGCTCCTTCACCTTCATCACCAAGACGCCGCCCGCCGCGGTGCTGATCAAGCAGGCGATCGGGATCCGCAAGGGCTCCGGCGAGCCCCACGTCAACAAGGTGGGGACGATCTCGATGGCCCAGGTGCGCGAGATCGCCGAACAGAAGATGCCCGACCTGAACGCCAACGACCTCGACGCCGCCTCGAAGATCATCGCCGGCACCGCCCGCTCGATGGGCGTGGACGTGAACTAGCGATGGCCCACGGCAAGCGATACCGCCAGCAGCTCGACAAGGTCCAGCGCGACCACGCCTACCCGGCCGCCGAGGCGATCTCCCTGCTGAAGGAGACGGCGAGCGCCAACTTCGACGAGACGGTCGAGCTGCACGTGCTGCTCGGGGTCAACGTCCGCCACGCAGAGGAGCAGCTGCGCGGCACCCTGGCGCTGCCGCACGGGCTGGGCAAGGACGTGACTGTGGCGGTCTTCGCGCAGGGCCAGCAGGCCCGCGACGCCGAGGCCGCCGGGGCGGACTTCGTCGGCGGCGACGACCTGGCCGAGAAAGTCGAGGAGGGCTGGACCGGCTTCGACGTGGCGATCGCGACCCCCGACATGATGGCGACGGTCGGCAAGCTGGGCCGCGTGCTCGGCCCCCAGGGCAAGATGCCGAACCCGAAGGTCGGCACGGTCACCGACGACGTCGAGAAGGCGGTCACCGAGTCCAAGGCGGGCAAGGTCGAGTACCGCACCGACCGCCAGGCGATCGTCCACATGGCGATCGGCAAGGCAAGCTTCGACGAGCAGAGGCTGCTCGACAACTACACGGCGGTGATCGAGGAGATCGTCCGCGCCAAGCCGTCCTCGGCGAAGGGCCGCTACATCCTCTCCAGCACGCTGACGACGACGATGGGGCCGGGCATCCGGGTCGAGACTTCGAAAGAAGCGGTAACCGCCTAGACTGCTCGGCCGCACCCCAGACCACCGGCAGCGGGTCGACGGGCCGAAAAGCGACGGTATAGATCGCTTTTAGGCCCATCGGCAGCGGAAGCCCGGTGCAGGTAGCCATGAACCGCGAAGAGAAGCAAGCCACAATCGAGGAGATCGCCGCTCAGATCGAGGGCAGCGAGGCGATCTTCGCGGTCGACTACCGTGGCATCAGCGTCCCGCAGGCAGCCGAGCTGCGGGCGAAGCTGCGCGACGCGGACACCAGCTTCCGGGTGGTCAAGAACCGCCTCACCAAGCGGGCCGCCGAGGCGGCCGGGGAGGAGCGCCTCGCCGAGTGGCTGCAGGGCCCGACCGCGCTGGCCTTCGTCCGCGGCGACACGGCGACGGCGGC
>DATMRN010000099.1:0-6132 GCA_035566275.1 Solirubrobacterales bacterium
GCGCGTCGCGGTCGTTGTCGGTGTCGTCATAGGAAACGATGATCTTCAGGGCCATGGGGCACCTCCTGATGGGGTTCGCGAAGTTCGAAGGCGATGGTGACACCCGCTTGGCATTAGCACAACTGTTAATGCCTATCCATATAATAAGCTTTCCTTATGTTGAATGCGGCTCGCCTCAACGTCTTCCGAGAAGTTGTCGCTCGAGGCTCCTTCTCGGCGGCCGCCGACGCTCTCTCCTACTCGCAATCGGCCGTGTCGCAGGCGATCGCCACGCTGGAGGGCGAGATGGGCGTCTCGCTGATAGAGCGCAATCGCGGCGGCGTGCGCCCGACGGCGGCCGGCGCGGCCCTGGCCGGACACGTCGGGGGAATCCTGGCGCGGATGGAGACAGCCGAGGCCGAGATCGCGGCGATCGCCGCGGGCCGCGGCGGGCGGCTGCGGACGGCGTCCTTCCCGACCGCCGGGGCGACGCTGATGCCGCAGGCGATCGCCGGCTTCCGCGCCTCCCACCCCGGTGTGGATGTGACCCTCGCCGAGGGCGAGCCGGAGGAGATCGCCCCACGGCTGCGGGCGGGGGAGTTCGACCTGGTGCTGCTGTTCGAGTTCGAGGGCGTCGGCGAGAGGCTGGGGGCGGGCATGCGGCGCTTCGAGCTGCTCGACGATCCCCTGCACCTGGCGCTCCGCCACGACCACCCACTAGCCGGGCGCAAGAGACTGCTGCTGGAGGACCTTCGGGAGGAGTCGTGGATACAGACCTCGGCTTCCAGCCCCTGCGCAAGGCACGTCGTGCGCTCCTGCCACGCGGCTGGGTTCGAGCCGAGCGTCTCCTTCGAGAGCGACGACTACCAGACCGTGCAGGGCCTGGTCGCCGCGGGGGTCGGGGTGGCGTTGATCCCCCAGATGGCGCTGTCGACTATCCGTGACGACATCCACGTCCGCGCCCTGCACCCGGCCAGCCCGGTGCGGAAGGTGTTCGCCGCGACCCCGCGCGCCGCCGCCGTCACTCCCGCGGTGGCGACGATGCTCGACGTGCTGCGGGAGGTCTCCCGAACGCACGCCGGCGCTCCTTCTTGAGGCATCCGCCACGAACGGGAACCGCCCCCGAGGAGAGAGCGGGGGCGGTTTCCGTCGTCGTGGGTTGTCGTCGTATCCCAGGTGGCGGCCGTAGCCGCTCGACCCCGGCCTAGGGGGCCCCTCCAGCGGCCGGCGCCGCCGCCGGCACCCCGGCGGGGTACCCGAGCGAAGGCACGTCGGACGGGTACACCTCGTGCCCGTGAACCGCGATGTCGCCCACCTCCATTTCCTCCTCTGTCATCCGCAGGGGCACGACGAGCCCGACCAGCTTGAGCAGGATGAAGGTGCCGACCCCGCTGAACACGATCACCCACAGCGCGGTCAGCGCCTGCCAGCCGAGCAGGTGGAGGCCGCCGCCGGAGATCGTCCCGGCCAGGGCGGTTTCCGCCATCGCGCTGTTGGCGAAGATGCCGACCATCAGGCCGCCCACCAACCCCGCGAACCCGTGGGTGTAGACCACGCCGAGCGTGTCGTCGACGTTGCGGAACGGCGCCACCCGGCTCAGGTAGTTGAGCGCGAAGTAGACGATGGTGCTGGCGACCACGCCGATGACGATCGCGCCCCAACCATTGACGAAGCCGGCCGCCGGCGTGATCCCCACGAGGCCGACGATCATGCCGTTGACGCTGCCGATAAGACTCGGCTTGCGGCCGGTCGCGTAGTCCCAGGCGACCCAGACCAGGAAGGCAACCGCGGTGCAGAGGTTGGTGTTGAGCACGGAGGCCGCAGCGATGCCGTTGGCTTCGTAGATATCGCCGCCGTTGAAGCCGTTCCAGCCCAGCCACAGGAGGCCGGCGCCGACCGCGACCATCGCCAGGTTGTTGGGCGCATCGACCTCGCGGTCACGTTGCAGGCGCGGCCCGATCACCCACGCCGCGACGAATCCCGAGACTCCCGCAGCGAGGTGGATCACGTATCCGCCGGAGAAATCGACCGCGCCGTGCTGGGCGAAGAAGCCGCCACCCCAGATCAGGAAGGCGTTGACCGTGTATACGCACACGGTCCAGAGGGCGACGAACGGGATCCACGCCTTGAAATTGATCCGCCCGAGCACCGAGCCGAGCATCAGAAGCGGCGTGATCGCAGCGAAGACGATTTGGAAGTAGGCCAGCGTCGATTCGGGAAAGTGCAATTCCAATTCGCTGAACTCCGGAATGTGCGCTTGTCCGACGAGGCTGGAGCTGTTCAGGATCGAGCCTGGCTGGCCCACCATGTTCCCAAAGAAGCCGCTATGAGTCCCAAGGATGTGAACCGGGTTCCCGAAACCCATTTTGAAGGCGAAAAGACACCAGAGGATGACCACGATCGCGAAGGCGACGAACGCCATCATCATCGAGTTCACCGACCAACGCTTCTGCATTACGCCGCCGTAGAGGACGACCAGTCCCGGGACGCTCATCAGGCCGACCAGGGTCGCGGCGGTGAGCTGCCAAGAGTTGGCGCCTTCGCTCAACCATTTCATAGGTTTGGTGTTTCCTTTCTCGTTGCGGGCCTGCCGGGCACGTGACGAGACAGGCTCGCGGACCGGCGAAATACGCCCTTTGGACTCGCCGCAACCCTTTCGCCGCCGGGGCGCCGCCACTACGTACGAGTGTCCAAAGATCGGGCCGGGAAGTTCGCCCTATTGTCGGAATGCGGCTGCCCATCGGGCGATAACCTGCTCCGCGATGCCCCTGGAAGGACACTGGCGGCGCGTCAACACGCCCCTGCGGCGGCTGGAGACGCGCGAGCGCAACGTGGCGATTGCGGCGGTCGGAGTAACGCTCGTCGCTCTCGTGGCCCTGATCCTGGCAACCGCCGGCGACAGCCGGCCGGGGCCGGCGCCCGGTTGCATCCGCGTGCTGGTCGCCGGTCGCGTCGGTGGTGAAGTGGTCGCCGGCTGTGGGGCGGAAGCGAAAGCTATCTGCACCCGGAGCGCAACCTTCGACGATCCCCGTGCGCGGAAGATCGTCGAGAGTTGCCGCCAGGCCGGCATCGAGTGAAGCCGGCCCGAATCCCCGCCGACGGGCCTAAAACGGGCTATATAGGCTTGTTTTAGGCCCGTCGGTCCTCTTGGCTTGGGCTATCTGCCACTCCACTTTGGGGAGCGCTTGGCTAGGAAGGCGCCTATGCCCTCCTTGGCGTCGTCGCTTTGGAAGGCGGTGGCGAAGCCCCGCTTCTCGGCTTCGATCCCCTGGTCGAGGTCGCCCTGGTGGGAGACGAGCTTGATCTGCTCGACCGCAAGCGGGGCCTGGGCGGCCAGCTTGCGGCCCCACATCAGCGCCGTCTCGAACAGCTCGTGGTCGGCGACGACCCGGTTGACGAGGCCGAGCTCGAGCGCCTCGTCGGAGGGGATCGCGTCGCCGATCAGGTTCATCTCCAGGGCTTTGCTCGGGCCGACCAGGCGCGGCAGCCGCTGAGTGCCGCCGAAGCCGGGGATGATCCCGAGCTTGACCTCGGGCTGGCCGAAGACGGCCGCCTCGGCGGCGATCCGCACGTCGCAGGCCATCGCCAGCTCGCAGCCGCCGCCGAAGGCGAGCGCGTTGACGGCGGCGATCGTGGCGACCCGCGCCTGGCCGAAGTCGCGCAGCAGCGCGTGGGCGGTGTGGACCAGCTCCTCCCCCGTTGCCTCGTCCATCTGCGTGAAGGCCTTGATGTCGGCGCCGGCCGAGAAGACGATCGGCACCGAGGAGGCGATCACCATCGCACCGATCTCGCCGGAGGACTTGACCCTGTCCCAGACGATCCCCAGGTCGCGGATCACATCCGGGGAGACCGCGTTCATCGGCGCGTTGGCGAGCCAGGCGATGGCGACGTCGCCACGGGTCTCCAGCTTCACCGTCTGGGCCTGCGCGCCCTCGTCGGGCTGTGGGTAGGGATAGAAGCCCTGGCCGGACTCGAGGCCGAGGCGACCCTGGGCGACCAGGCGCCTGAGGGTGACGGGCGGCGCGAAACGCTCGCCGTGGCGCTCCTCGAGCTGCTCCATCCGCTCCAGCACCTTGTCGAGGCCCTCGACGTCGGCTTTCCAGAACGGGGGCAGCAGGCCGCGACGCGGGTCGAGCCCGGCGCCGGCCATCATCCCGAGGTCGATGTCGCGGACCGAGCAGACGCCCTCCTCGACCAACTCGCAGGCCTCGATCAGCGCCCGGCTGGCGAACAGCGCCACCAGCTCCTCGCCGTCGGGATCGGCGTCGCCCGGCACGGTCTGCTCGCCGTCCTTGAAGAAGCCCTCGCCGCCGCTCTTGACGCCGAGCTTGCCGTCGGCGACCAGCTTCTTCAGGCCCTGGTGGACGTAGAAGGTCTCGCCGTAGGACTCGTGCAGGTGCTCGGCGACGTGCAGGACCGTGTCGAGGCCGAGCAGGTCGGTGAGGAAGAAGGGGCCCATCGGCGCCACGTTGGCGGCGGCGATCGCCTCGTCGATCCCCTTCAGCGAGAGGCCCTGCTCCTCCTGGGCACGCCAGATCTCCCCGATCGTCGCCATCAGGATCCGGTTGACGACGAAGCCGGGCACCTCCCCGCAGACGATCGGCTGCTTCTTGATCGCCTGGGCGAAGTTGTAGGAAGCGGTGGCAGTCTCCGGCGAGGTGGCCTCGCCGACGATCACCTCGACCAGCGGCATCACCGAGGCCGGGTAGAAGAAATGGAAGCCGACGACCTTGTCGGGCCGCAGCGTCCCCTCCCCCATCTCGGTGATCGAGAGCGAGGAGGTGTTGGAGGCGAGGATCGCGTGGCCGGGGGTGGCCGCGTCCAGCTCACCGAAGACGGCCTGCTTGATCTCCATCTTCTCCGGCACCGCCTCGACAACGAAGTCGACGTCGCCGAACTCCTCGTAGGCGGTCGTGCCGGTGACGAGCCCCATCACCTCGGCGAGGCGGGCGTCGGCCTGCTCCTGGGTCAGCTTCTCCTTCTTAACCAGGCGGGCGAGCTGGCCCTCGGTGACGGCGCGCGCCTTCTCGACCGCGGCGTCGACGAACTTGCGGTCGATGTCCTTGACGACGACGGGGATGTCGGCCGCGGCGATCGCCTGGGCGATCTCACCGCCCATGGTGCCGCCGCCGACGACGGCGGCCTTGGAAACGAACATTGCGGGTGGATCCTCCGGAGTTGTGGCTTGGGAATGCGGCGGCTCGGCCGCTGGGAGGCCGCAGGCTACCGGTAATCCGCCGGCCGCCACCCGGGACAAGGCGCCGTGCCGAACGTTGTACCCCCGTACAACCCATCGCCGTCCGACGCCCATTAGTCTGCGTTCTCTCCTCATATGGGGAGCGAGAAAACCGACCGCAAATCGCGCGCCCATGACGTGGGCGCTTCGCCGAGTGAGGAACTGACCAAGCGATGACTCGTATCCGCCAGCAGAACGTGACCGCAGCGCAGTGGAGCTCCAACGGGGAGGCCCTCGGCGCGCTCGACCTGACCCAGCCCGAGAACGACCCCTTCGGGATCAACGTCTTCTCGGTCGCGGCGCAGCGCCAGCGCCTGCCCGCCGACGTCTTCGAGAAGCTGCAGGCGACCCTGGCCGGGGGCGAGGCGCTCGACCCGCCCCTGGCCGACGCGATCGCCGAGGCGATGAAGGAATGGGCGCTGGAAAACGGCGCCACCCACTTCACCCACATGTTCCAGCCACTGACCGGCTCCACCGCGGAGAAGCACGACTCCTTCTTCGAGCCCGCCGGCGAGGGCACGGTGCTGGCCGGCTTCTCCGGCAAGGAGCTGATCCAGGGCGAGCCCGACGCCTCCTCCTTCCCGACCGGCGGCGTCCGCGCCACCTTCGAGGCGCGCGGCTACACCGCCTGGGACCCGACCAGCCCGGCTTTCATCCTCGAGAACCCGAACGGGGCGCTGCTCTGCATCCCGACCGCGTTCGCGTCCTGGACCGGCGAGGCGCTCGACGCGAAGATCCCGCTGCTGCGCTCGATGGACGCGCTCTCGCGCTCGGCGATCAAGGCGCTGCGCCTGCTCGGGGACGAGCAGTCCCAGCGCGTCTTCACCACGGTCGGCGCCGAGCAGGAGTACTTCCTGATCGACGAGCAGTACTTCTTCGAGCGTCCCGACCTGATCAGCACCGGCCGCACCCTGTTC
>DATMRN010000100.1:0-18115 GCA_035566275.1 Solirubrobacterales bacterium
GACGAGGATCTCGCCGTCCTCGGCGATCGACACCTCGCAGCCTGGGAAGGGTTTGCCGATCGTGCCGATCTTGAAGTCGTCGGGTGTGGAGATCGTCGCCGCGGTCGAGGTCTCTGTCATCCCCCAGCCCTCCAGCACCAGCACCCCGGCGGCGTCGAAGAAGCGCAGGATCTCGGGGTTGATCGGAGCGGCGCCGGAGACGGCGAGCCGCAGGCGCCCGCCGAAGAGGCCGCGGATCTTCGAGAGCACCCGCCTGTCGGCGAGCTCGTGCTGCTTGCGCAGGAGGAAGCCGGGTTTGTCGCCGCTGCGCTCGGCCTCCCGCATCCTCTTGCCGACCCGGATCGACCAGTCGAAGACGGCCTTTTTGAGGCCGCCCTCTTTTTCCATGCCGCTTGTCGCCGCCGTGTAGATCTTCTCGAAGATGCGCGGCACCGAGGGGAAGTAGGTCGGCTTCAGCTCGGCCAGGTTGGGCATGATCTTCAGCGGGTCGCGCTCCCAGTAGGCGAGGGTCGCGCCGAGGTCGAAGCTGCCGAGCTGGACCAGCAGCGCGAAGGAGTGGGCGAGGGGGAGGTAGAGGTAGGAGACGTCCTCGGGCTCGACCACGCTGGTCTCGTTGACCATGTCGAGCATCGAGCGGTAGTTGCCGTGGCTGATGACGCAGCCCTTCGGCGGCCCGGTGGTGCCGGAGGTGTAGATGAAGGTGCAGACGTCCTCGCGGGTCACCGAGCTCCAGCGCGCCTCCCACTCGGAGGCGTCGCGGCCCGAGCCGCGCGCCGCCAGCTCGTCGATCGAGATCGCGTCGTCGCTGGAGCCGGTCATCCGGACCACGTGCTCGAGCATCGGCAGCCTGTCGCGGATCGCGCGGATCTTCTCCAGCTGCTCGTCGTCCTCGACCACTACCACCTTGGCGTCGGAGTTCTCCAGCACGTAGCGGCACTCCTCGGGGGAGTTGGTCTGGTAGATCGGGACGACGACCGCCCCGGCCGAGAGCGCCGCGAAGTCGAAGTAGGTCCACTCGGGGCGGGTGTTGGCGAGGATCGAGACCTTGTCGCCCCTGGCGACCCCGAGGTCGAGGAGCCCGAGCGAGAGCGCGCAGACCGTCTCCTGCACCTCCTCGAAGCTGCGGCTGACCCAGGCGCCGTCCTCCTTGTAGCGGATCGCGGGAGCGTCGCCGTAGAGCCGCGCGGCGCGCGGCAGCAGGTCAGCGAGTGTGGTCGACTTGGTTCCCCGCCCCATTGCGGGGGAAGTCTAATTCAGCGCAGGGTGGGCGAGGCGCCTCGCTGCTCCGGCTGGGGCGGCAGGTTCCGCAGCGAGGTCTCGAACAGGGCCCTGTCGATGCGGCCGTGGAAGATCGGGACGCCCATCTGCACGCACTTGCCGACCACCTCCTCCTGCTTCATTTGAAGCTCGTCGGCTAGCTCGGTGGGCGTCAGGTGATTGGCCACGGCGGACCTCCCATGTAGTTGAAATCGGGTAGGGAGAACTTATCGCCGGAGGCGGGCGTGTCAATCGGGGAGAAGTCGCATATTGCGGCAATTCGCACCTGCGCCGATCGGGATAATGCGCGAATGCCGGAAGCCGCAGCCCAACCGATCCCCCGCCGGGGCCGCCTCTGGGTGATCGCCGTGCTGGCGGTGGCGATCTTCGGCCTCGGCTACGCGATCGTCAACATCGCCACCCAGAAGGTGGGCAGGCCGCTGGTCCAGGTCGCCGGCATCTCCGAAGCGCAGGAAATCTTCGGCGGCGTGCCGCAGGAAGGCGACCGGCTCGGCTCCTCCGACGCCCCGGTGACGATCCAGATCTTCAACGACCTGCAGTGCTCGAGCTGCCGCGAAGACTTCCTCAGCACGATCCCGGGTCTGGTCGAAGGCTACGCCCGGCCGGGCAGCGTGAAGCTCCTCTACCGCCATTACTCGGTCAGCGAAAACGCCCAGGAGCTCGGCTTCTACGGCGCCGAGGCGGCGGCGGCACAGGGCTACGGCTGGCAGTACACCTACCTCTTCTTCCGCAACCAGGACGAGGCGAAACGGTTCGGCATCGACCAGAACTTCCTCGCCTCGATCGCCGGCGGGGTGGAGGAACTGAACGAGCCCGAATGGCAGCAATACCTGAAGGAAAACGGCGGCTCCGGCGGAGCGATCGGCAAGCGGCTCGAAAGCTACGACAAGCTCGGCGCCGGCCTCGGCATCCGCACCCGCCAGGCGGCGATCGTCACCGGGCCGAACGGAAGCCGCACCCTCCAGGACGGCCCCAGCCTGGGCCAGATAGAACGGGCGATCCGGGCAGTCCGGTAGTTGCGCCGCGGTCTGGGATAATCGCCGACTCTCGGGGCGTGGCGCAGCCTGGTAGCGCGCACCGTTCGGGTCGGTGAGGTCCCCGGTTCAAATCCGGGCGCCCCGATTGGAGTCTCATAGGCGGCGGGCCCCGCACAGCCTTCGCCAGCCCTGCCCCCTTCTGGTCATCAGGCTGCGATCAGGTGGTAGCTCGCACCTCAATTAGGACCCACGCCTCCATTCGAAAGCCCAAGTTTTTGGTATTGCTCTGGACTGCCCCCGATTCGAGCGACAGGTTGCCGCCAGGACTAGATAGGCGGCCGCAGCGATGACGAGGCCGAGCAGCGCCATAGCTGTGCGCCGCCGCCTCACCTGCTGTGCCGAGAGGCGAGGGGAAGCGCTCAATGGGCAGTTACCACACCACGACTGAGCGCGGACGATCGTGATCGCGGATCGCTCGATCCTTGGTTACAAGCCCCAACCCATGCTCAATGGCCGTTGCATAGATCAGGCGATCGGCGGGATCTCCAGGGAACGAGGAGGGCAGGGCGACGGCGGCATCCGCTATTGCCGGGGTCACGCCGATCGTTCGCAACTGCGCGGCGAGGCCCTGCAGCCAGGATCGGATCGGAACGCTGACAGCGATCCGCTCATGCCTTGCCAGCCATGCCAGCTCGTACCAGGAGATCGCCGCCACGACGAGCTCATCAGCGCCTTCGAGGGCCTTGCGCGCCGGGGTACTGACCCGTTTTGGCTCCGCAGACCACCAGTGGACCACGTGGGTGTCGAGCAGGATCGCCCCCACGCCTACGAGGCGTTCCAAGGCTCGCCGGTGGAGAACAGCTGCTCCTCCGCGACCGCGGTCATCGCCACTCCCTCGAACGAGCCTTTGAGAGAGCGCGCACCGGACGCTGGTACGAGACGGGCGACGGGGCGGCCATGCCTGGTGATCTCGATCTCTTCTCCGGCGGCGGCGTCGTCCAAGAGGCGAAGGATCGTTGCCTTTGCGTCAGTAGCGGTCACTTGTTTGGCCATATAGGCAGTATAGCGGTCAGATCCGGATGGCCCTCATGGTCGGGCGGTTCGAATACCGTCCGGTTTAGGCCGATTCCAAAACCCGCGCGCACCGGTCGCCGCGACTTTTGCCCATGCTCGGGGTCAGAGGAAGGATCGATGCGCAAGCTGCTGCTCATTTTCGCCGCCCTGGCGCTGCTCGCGCCGGCGCCGGCCACCGCCGGGGCGTATGTGCCGCCCGGGTTCATCGGGGTCTCGCCGCAGAGCACGCTGAGCGGCGGCGACTTCGAGCTGATGCAGGAGGCCGGAATTCAGAGCGTTCGCCTGCCGATGTCCTGGAGCTCGATCCAGCCGGAGAACCCCTCGGTCAAAGCCCCCGACTGGGCCGGTTTCGACCGTGAAGTCGGCCTTGCCGCCGAACATCGGATCAGGATCTTCCCCTTCCTCTGCAGCACTCCCTCCTGGGTGGCGTCTCGCCCCACCCAGGAACCGGTCGAAACCGCCTGGCAGCGCTGGGGGTGGTCGCGGTTCCTGCGCGCCGCCGTGGCGCGCTACGGGCCCGAAGGCTCGTTCTGGGAAGAAAACCCCGAACTGCCGTTCATGCCGATCCGCCGCTGGGAGATCTGGAACGAGGAGAACCTCGTCACCTTCTCCCACAACCCCGACCCGGCGAGGTACGCCAGGCTGATGCGGCTCTCCGGCCGGGTCCTGCACGAAGCCGACCCGGGCTCCAAGGCGATCGTCGGCGGCCTCTTCGGGCGGCCGCTGCAGACCCCGCCCAACGTGCAGTCCGGCGTCTTCCTCTCCCAGCTCTACCGGTCGCGGCGGGTGAAGCAGTACTTCGACGGGGTGGCGCTGCACCCCTACGTCGCCGAAGCCGGCGCGATGCGCGCCCAGATCGAAAACCTGCGCCGCATCATGCGGGTCCACCACGACGCCTCCACGCCGATCTACGTCACCGAGCTGGGCTGGGGCTCTGCCAACGGCCCGACGCGCTGGCAGCGGGGGCTCTACGGCCAGGCCGAAGAGCTGGACCAGGCTCTCGCGATGCTCTCTGCCAACCGGCTGAGCTGGCGGATCGCCGGCGTCTGGTGGTTCTCCTGGACCGATCGCAGCGGGGCCTGCCAGTTCTGCGACTCGGCCGGGCTGCTCACCGCCGCCCGCGAAGCGAAGCCCGCCTGGTACAGCTTCAACGCCTGGACCGGCGGCAACCCGGACACCGTCCCCCGGGCGCAGTTCCTCGCTCGCTAGGCTCCGTTCAACTTCCGAACTCGACCAGGAGGAGACGCCAGATGGCTTTCTCGGTTCCCGACCTTCCCTACGCCTACGACGCGCTCGAGCCCCACATCGACGAGGCGACGATGCGCGTCCACCACGACAAGCACCACCAGGCCTACGTCGACAAAGCGAACGCCGCGCTGGAGGGGACCGAGTGGGCCGACCGCGACGTCGAGGACGTGCTGCGCAACCTCAGCACTCTTCCCGGCGAGGTGCAGGGGCCGGTTCGCAACAACGGCGGCGGGCACTACAACCACTCGCTGTTCTGGCAGATGCTCAGTCCCGACGGCGGCGGCGAGCCCGGCGGCGACCTCGGCTCGGCGATCGGCGAGACGTTCGGCTCCTTCGACTCCTTCAAGGACGAGTTCAAGAACGCCGGCATCGCCCGCTTCGGCTCCGGCTGGGCCTGGCTGGTGAAGGACTCCTCCGGCCTCGCCGTCGTCTCCACGCCGAACCAGGACTCGCCGGTCTCCGACGGCAGCACGCCGCTGCTCGGCTGCGACGTCTGGGAGCACGCCTACTACCTCAAGTACCAGAACAAACGGCCCGACTACATCGACGCTTTCTGGAACGTCGTCAACTGGGACTACGTCGCCCAGCGGCTGGCAGCCAGCTGAGCTGAGCGCTAGTTCGCGACGGGAGTCGCGGGCCGCGCCGCCTCGGGCAGGTGGCGCGGCTGCTCTCCCGCCTTCGGCGGGATCAGGCTCATCGCGTGCTCGGCCTTGGCGGTGATCGTCAGGCTCGGGTTGACCCCCGGATTGGCCGGGATCGAGGCGCCGTCGGTGACCAGCAGGCTCTCGTAGCCGAAGGCCCGATTGGCCGCGTCGACGACGCCGCTCTCGGGCCCGGCGCCGATCACCGCGCCGCCGAGGATGTGGGCGGTGGTGGGGACGTTCTGGATCGACTCGGTGAGCGCGCTCTGGGCGATGCCCCCGGTCCGCTTCGCGAACCAGCGGGCCGCCTGTGCGGCGGCTGGGATGTAGATCGGGTTCGGGCGATCGTGGTCCTGCTCGGTCTGCAGGCGCACTCCCCGCCCGAGCAGCTTGCGCTTCGGCCGCAGCTTCATCGCCGCGTCGACGGTCTGCATGACGAGGAGGATCACCGTACGCCGTGACCACCTGTAGGGGATTCGCATCCGCACCGCCTGCAGCGGGTGGCGCAGCATCGCGGCGATCCACTTCAGCGGGCGGGTCGCCCTCGTCCCGGGGCCGGTCATCGCGGTGAAGGTGCCGCTCATCGCGTCTCCGGCCTCGCCGTAGGTGACGACCTCGATGTGGGTGTCGGGGTCGGGGTAGATGCTCGACGTGATCGCCACGGAGCGGCTGAAGTCCCGCTCGTCGTCCATCGCGGTCACCGATTGGATCGACTCCGAGTTCGTCCGGATCACGTCGCCGATTCGGTCGGAGAGGCGCGGCAGGGCGCCGCTGTGCCTGCAGTTGGCGAGCAGGTGGTTGGTTCCGAGGGCGCCGGCGGCGATCACCACGCCCTTCGCGGTCTGGGTGCGGCGGTCGCGGCGGACCCAGGCTCCCGAGCGCTCGCTGCGCACCGCATAGCCGTCCGAGCCATCGGCCGCTCCGAGTGGCCGGACCTCGGTCACCTGTCGTTCCGGCTCGATCTCGACCCCGAGCTTCTCGGCGAACCAGAGGTAGTTCTTGACCAGGGTGTTCTTGGCGCCGTGACGGCAGCCGACCATGCAACTCCCGCAGCGCATGCAACCGGTGCGCGCCGGCCCCTCGCCTCCGAAGTAAGGGTCCGGGACCTCCCGCCCCGGCTGGTCGAAGAAGACCCCGACCCGCGTGTTCTGGAACGAGTCCCCGACTCCGATCTCCTCGGCATACTCCTTCAGCAGCTCGTCGGCCGGTCCCATCCCCTCGTACTCGGTGACACCGAGCATCCGCTCCGCGGTCTCGTAGTGAGGCGCCAGCTCGGACTCCCAGTCGCCCAGATCGGCCCACTGCGGGTCCCTGAAGAACGCCGACCTTGCCCGGTAGAGGGTGTTCGCGTAGCCGAGGCTGCCGCCTCCCACCCCACTTCCGGAGACGACGAAGACGTCCTTGAAGAACGACATGCGCAGGACGCCCCGAAAGCCGAGTTTCGGCGCCCAGAAGTAGCGCCGGGGCTGGCGCAGGGTGGACTCGGCGAAGTCCTCGTCGCGAAATCGGCTCCCGCACTCCAGCACGGCGACCCGGTAGCCCTTCTCGGCAAGTCTCAGCGCCGAGACGCTTCCCCCGAACCCCGACCCGACTACGAGCCAGTCGTAGTCGTGGCTCAAGCCTCTCCCGGCTCGAGCGGGCGGAAGTCGCTGGTCCTGGCTCCGCAGACGGGGCAGAACCAGTCCTTGGGGATGTCCTCGAAGGGCGTTCCGGGCGGGATGCCGCCGTCGGGATCGCCGATCTCCGGGTCGTAGATGAACCCGCAGCTGTCGCAGATCCAGAGAGTCGCTTCCTTGATCGCGGTCATGCCCGAAGTTTAGACCCGCTTACTCTTTGCCGAAGCTGACCGAGACCGGCTCGCGCTCGGCGGCGTCGGCGATCTCGAAGTACTCCCGTTTCTCGAAGCCGCCCCGGTTGGCGATGATCGAGCCGGGGAACTGCTGGATGCTGGTGTTGTAGGACTGCACGTTGGAGTTGTAGATCCGCCGCGAGGCCTGGATTTCGTCCTCCAGCTCGGAGAGGTTGCGGCTCAGCTGCTGGAAGTTTTCGGTCGCCCGCAGCTGCGGGTAGTTCTCGGCGACGGCGCGCAGGTCGGTCAGCGCCCCGGTCAGCTTCTCCTCCGCTTTGGCGGTGTCGCCGACGCCCTGGGCGGACATCGCCTCGGCCCGCGCTTTGGTGATTTTCTCGAAGGTCTGGCTCTCGTGGGCCGCGTAGCCTTTGACCGTCTCGACCAGGTTGGGGACGAGGTCATGCCGCCGCTTGAGCTGCACGTCGATGCCGCTCCAGGACTCGTCGACCCGGTTGCGGGAGCCGATGATCGAGTTGCGCTTGCCGACGAAGTAGAGAACGCCGATTACGAGAATCGCGACGACGATTATGAGGATGATCATTGGGCAGGGCTCCTTGGTCGGACCGGGCTCCAGCCATCCTAGCCCGCCGATGGGCCTAAGAGGGGAGTTTTAGGCCCATCGGCGGGCAAACCGTAAGATCGCCGACCATGGGAGCGAAGCAGGAAGCGGAAGCCTGGGCGGAGACGGTGCGCAAGCACGGGGAGCGCAACGACCTCACCTACGAGCCGGTCGGCGGGATCAACCCCAAGGACGGTCCGGTGGCGCTCTGCGTGGGCGGGGCCAACCGGCTGACCGGGCAGCTCGTGGAAGGGTTCTGGGGATCCTCCTGCGATGCCGACGAGAAGGAGGCCGGGGGTCTGTTCGGCAAGGCGGTGCTGCCAACAGCGCTCCTTGCCAAGTCCAACATGCCCGACCTCGCCAAGGTGGTCCCCGCCTTCAACGTCGAATCGATCGAGGGCCACGAGGTCGTTACCCAGCGCTTCGCCCGCAAGGTCGAGTTCGAGTCGATCGACTTCAACCGGCGCTTCCTCGCCACGGTACCCAGCGAGTACGACCCGGTGGCGCTGCGCGAGCTGTTCGGCCCCGGCTTCCTCGCCTGGACGACGACGATGACCGGCGAGGTCGACTTCGGCGTCAACGACCGCCAGCTCTGGTTCCTCTGGCGCCTGCGCGAGCGCAGCGAGGAAGAGCTGAAGGCGGCGCTCGCCAACGCCGGCCAGCTCTTCAAGCGCCTCCAGTCGGAGATGGACGAGAGCGGCCTTCACACCTACCCCCCCGGCCCCTGGCACGCCGGCCTTGAACCCTTCCCCGACCGATAGGCGCGCGAGGAGCGGATTAGGTCGACGGGTAATCCAGGTCGCCCGGGAGCAAGACGCGGGGCTCCTCCCGCGTGCCGCCGATCACCTTGGGCAGGATCGGCTCGACCTGGCGATCCCGGTGCGCCGCGATCGCCTCGTCGGAGGTCCGGAACGGCAACAGCGACTCGAGCTGCCTCAGGGTGGGGAAGGCGAGGACGAGCTCTCCGGCCCCATACGCGTCCAACGCCGCCTGAGGTTCGAACCAACGGGCCTCGGTCGTCTCCACCCCATCGGCCCTCGGCGGCGTATGGGCCGGCGCGAGAGCGAGGAAGAACCAGGCGTCGAACCGCCGGGAGATCACCTCCGGCGTGATCCAGCGTGAGAACAGCACCATCTCTTCATCGGCGCCCAGCTCGATCCCCGCCTCCTCACCCAGCTCCCGAACCGCACAAGCTCTATATCCAGCTTCGTCTTCTCCATCGCCTGGATCGACGGACCCGCCGGGGAACACCCACACGCCGGGCATGAACTTGGCGCTCTCAGCCCGCTTCAGCAGCAACACCTCCAGCGCCCGGTCCGAGTGCTTCCCACCCCTGCGAAGAAGAACGACTGACGCAGCGGGGCGAGGAACGGAAGGCTCACCAAGATTGGGAGCCTCAGCGGGCCCGCGCTGACGGTCGGTCACGCGGCCTGCGCCAACTGAGCCGGCATCGCAGCTTGTATCGACTCCACGGTGATCTCGACCAGCCTTCGCAGATCGTCCTCCGAGATCGAGAGCGGCGGCATGAGGACGATCGTGTCGCCGAGGGGGCGGATGATGGCGCCTCGCCTGCGGGCCTCCAGCGTCACCAGGTGTCCGAGGCGCAGCGACGGATCGTGCTTGCCGAGGTCGATCCCCGCTATGAAGCCGCGGCCGCGCACCTCGGCGACCTCCGGCATCTCCTCGACCTCCCCCAGCAGCTCGCCCAGCAGGCGGATCTTCGGCTGCAGGCGGAGGATCGTCCGCTCCTGCTCGAAGGCGTCGAGGTTGGCGAGCGCCGCGGCGCAGGCGAGCGGGTTGCCGGTGTAGGTGTGGCCGTGGAAGAAGGTGCGCTGCTCCTCGGGGGCGCCGAGGAAGCCCTCGTAGATTCGCTCGGTCGCCAGGGTCGCGGCGAGCGGCATGTAGCCCCCGGTCAGCCCCTTGGCGAGGCAGAGGAAGTCCGGCGCGACCCGCTCCTGCTCGCAGGCGAACATCGTCCCGGTGCGGCCGAAGCCGGTCGCCACCTCGTCGCAGATCAGCAGCAGGCCGAAGGCGTCGCACAGCTCCCGCACCGCCCGCAGGTAGCCGGGCGGGTGGACCAGCATGCCGGCGGCGCCCTGGACCAGCGGCTCGACGATCACCGCGGCGATCTCCTCTTCGTGCATGGCGAGGACGCGCTCGAGGTCGGCCGCGTCGCCGGGCTCGGCCGCGTGGGTCTGGAAGAGGAGCGGTCGGTAGGTGGCGTGGAAGAGGCCGATGCCGCCGACCGAGACCGAGCCGATCGTGTCGCCGTGGTAGGCGTCGCGCAGATGGACGAAGGAGGTGCGCCGCACGTGCTGGCCGCCGCGCTGCCGCTGGAATTGGAAGGCCATCTTCAGCGCGATCTCGGTCGCGGTGGAGCCGGAGTCCGAGTAGAAGACGCGGGAGAGGCCCGGCGGCGCCAGGTCGACCAGGCGCGCGGCCAGCTCGGCGGCGCCTGGGTGGGAGAGGCCGAGCATGGTCGAGTGGGCGACCTTGTCGAGCTGGTCGCGCACGGCCCGGTCGATGCCGGGGTGGCGATGGCCGTGGACGTTGCACCAGAGCGAGGAGACGGCGTCGAGGTAGCGGCGCCCGTCGGTCGCGATCAGGTGGGAGCCCTCGGCGCGCTCGATGACCAGCGGCTCCTCCTCGCACCAGTCCCGCTGCTGCGTGAACGGGTGCCAGAGGTGGTCGTGATCGAGCTGCGCGGGGTCCACCGACATCGCCAGTGCGACCTTAGACCCGACTCCGGCCGGAAACCTCACCTCCGAAGCCCGCTCGGTGCGGCAAGGACGCGGCATCGCGCGCCGCTGTCCGTGTGATGTGCGTCACACGAACAAATATTGTGCAGGAGAAACAGTTGCGTATGTGCAATCATTGTCTGCATGCAAGCGAGCGACATCGCAGCGATCGCCGAGCAGGCCGCCGTTCCGGACGTGAGCTCCGGGGCGCAGGAGACCGCGGCTCGGCTCAGCGCCCTGCTGCGCCACCTCTTCCTCTACGACCGCGGCAACCAGCTGCGGGTGATCGAGGAGAGTGGGCTCTCGATGACCCAGTGCAAGGCGCTGCTGGAGCTGGGTGGGCTCGGCCGGGCGACGGAGCCGCGGCAGGTGAGCGACCTGGCGGAGACCTTCGGCGTCTCGGTCCCCTCGATGAGCAGGGCGGTGGACGCCCTCGTCAAGGAGGGCCTCGCCACTCGGATAGAGGATCCCGAGGACCGGCGGGCGCGGCACGTCGCGATCACCGCCAAAGGCAAGCAGCTGGTCGACACCCTCGTCGTGGTCCGCCAGGCCGGGATGGAGGCGTTCACCGCGACGCTGACCGCTGCCCAGCGGCGCAAGCTCGACGCGGCCGTCGACTCGCTGATGGACCGCGATGACATCGCCGAGGCCTATGAGCACCTGAAGAAGGTCGGACCAGCTTGACTCGCTACCGCCACCTGATCACCGACGATAACCGCAAGTGGTGGACGCTCGGGGCGATGTGCTTCGCGCTGTTCATGATCATGCTCGACAACACGGTCGTGAACGTGGCGCTGCCCTCGATCCAGCGCGACCTGCACACCAGCGTCAGCGAGCTCGAGTGGACGCTCAACGGCTACACGCTCACCTTCGCGGTCCTGCTCGCTACCGGCGGGCGTCTCGGCGACATCTTCGGCCGCCGCCTCTTCTTCATGGTGGGCGTCGCGATCTTCGCGGTCACCTCGGCGACGGCCGGGCTTGCAACCGACCCTCAGATGCTGATCGTCAGCCGCGCGGTCCAGGGCGTCGGCGCGGCGCTGATGATGCCCGCGACGCTCTCGATCGTCACCCAGGTCTTCCCGGCCCATGAGCGCGGCAAGGCGATCGGCACCTGGGCGGGCGTCTCGGCGCTGGCGCTGACGATCGGCCCGGTGGTCGGCGGCCTGCTGACCGAGCACGTCAGCTGGCGGGCGATCTTCTACATCAACCTGCCGGTCGCGGTGTTGGCCCTGCTTGCCTCGTTTTTCGTCGTCCACGAGTCGCGGGACGAGACGATCGAGCGCCGGGTCGACTACCTCGGCGTCGTCACGCTGACCACCGGCCTTACCGCCATCGTCCTGGCGCTGATCGAGGGCAACGGCTGGGGCTGGGCCTCGGCGGGGATCATCGCCCTGCTCGCGGGCGGCGTCGCGATGCTCGCCCTCTTCGTCGCGGTCGAGCAGCGGGTGCGCGCGCCGATGGTCGAGTTTGCGCTCTTCAAGACGCGCAACTTCATCGGCTCGACGCTGGTCGCCTTCATCGTCACCTTCGCGATGATGGGTTCGTTCTTCTTCATGGCGATCTACATGCAGGACGTGCTCGGCTACACCCCGCTGCAGGCCGGCATCCGCTTCCTCCCGACGACGGTGCTGATCGTCGCGATCGCGCCACTCTCCGGGCGACTCTCCGATCGGGTCGGCACGATGCCGCCGATGGCCACCGGCCTGGCCGTCCTGACGCTGGCCATGTACCTGTTCGCGCAGGTCGACGTCAGCACGACCTTCCCCGACATCCTGCCCGCCTTCATGCTGATGGGCGCCGGGATCGCGATGGTCATGTCGCCGATGTCGACGGCGGCGATGAACGCGGTCGCCGTGCAGAAGGCCGGCATCGCCTCGGGCATCCTGCAGATGGCGCGGATGATCGGCGGCTCGGTCGGCGTTGCCGCGACCGGGGCGATCTTCCAGAGCAAACTCGGCACGGGCTTCGATCCGGCCTCGCTCGCCAGGGGCAGCGCGGCGGCACGAGCCACCTTCATCGACGCGCTCGCCAGCGCGATGGGGCTCGCGGCGCTGATCGCCGGAATCGGCTTCCTCGTGGCCGTGGGGTTTGTCCGTGGACGCGGCCAGACCCACGGGATCGAGGAGATCGAGCCGACGCCTGAGGCCGTCTGACCGGCGCATATCGGCGTCCTCAGCCAGTGTGGCGTGCAGAGGCGCGCGCGCTCCCTGCGTCCTTGATCTGCTTGGTCAGGTGGCCTCAGGGATCGTCAGGAAAGGCCAGCTCTCGGGACGGCTTAGGTCGAGTTGAGCCAGGGTTATGACCTCGACCTCGCCTAACGCGGCGATCGTCTCGCGGTTGGAGCGCTCGATCCGGGTTGGCTCCTCGGGCCATGGCGTGAGCACGACCGCGCCGGCCTCGAGGCCGGCGGCTCGGGCGGCCTCGATCGTCAGTAGCGCGTGGTTGATCGTGCCGAGGCCGGGGGTCGCGGCGATCGCGAGCGGCAGCGCCAGGTCCACCGCGAGATCGCGGACGAGGTAGCCGGGGGCGAGCGGGACGAGCAGCCCACCGACGCCCTCGCAGACGAGCGCGTCGCCGTCGGCGGCGGCGACGCGAGCGGCGGCGAGAAGGCGCCGGGGGTCGATCTCCTCTCCAGCCATCTCCGCGGCCAGGTGCGGAGAGGCCGGCGGCCCGTAGCGATACGGAGCGATCTCCTGATCGCTTTGCGCCGACCCGGCGGCGCGGCGCAGCAGCCCGTGGTCGGGCTCTCCGGGCTCGTCGAGCCCGGTGACGGCGGGCTTGAAGACCGTGACCTTTTGGCCCGCGGCGGCAAGACCGCGGGCAATCGCCGCCGCGACGACCGTCTTGCCGACCTCTGTGCCGGTGCCGGTGACGAAAACGCCGCGCAACGCGATCAGGCGGCGAGCGTCAGCGAGTCCGCCCGCGGCGACGCGGCGGCGATCCCCAGCTCCCGCGCCGCCGCGCCGATCAGCTTCGCGGCGCGCTGCAGCTCGCCGGCCCGGTGGGTCGCCATCACCGTGAAGCGCAGGCGGGAGGAGCCCTCAGGCACGGTCGGGGGGCGGATCCCCTGGGCGAAGACGCCGCGCTCCAGGATCCGCTCCGACAGCTCCATCGTGCTCTCCGCGCCGCCGACCTCGACCGGGACGATCTGGGTCGCCGACCCGCCGGCGGCGAGCCCCTCGGCGGCCAGCGCGCCGCGCAGCGTCGCCGCGTTCGCCCGCAGGCGCTCGACCCGGTGGGGGTGGGACTCGAGCAGCTCCAGCGCCGCCAGGGCCGCGGCGAGGACCGGGGGCGGGGGGGCGGTGGAGAAGACGAAGGAGCGCGCCGCGTTGACCAGGTAGTCGACGATCTCGTGGCTGGCGCAGACATAAGCGCCGTAGGAGCCGAGCGCCTTGCCCAGCGTTCCCATGACGACGTCGACCTCGTCGCTCAGCCCGGCGGCGGCGACCGAGCCCCGCCCGCCGGGACCGAGCGCCCCGGTCGCGTGGGCCTCGTCGACCATCAGCCGGCAGTCGTGGCGCCGTGCCAGCCGCACCAGCTCCTCCAACGGGGCGATGTCGCCGTCCATCGAGAAGACTCCGTCGGTGACGATCAGCGCGCCCCGCCCCTCCGCCTCGCGCAGGCCCCAGGCGAGGTGCTCGGTGTCGCCGTGGTGGTAAACGAAGGTCTCAGCCCGTGAGAGCCGGCAGCCGTCGACGATGCTGGCGTGGTTCAGCTCGTCGGAGAAGACCACCTCGCCGCGGCGCGCCAAGGCCGCGATCGCGCCCATATTGGCGAGGTACCCGGAGCCGAACAGCAGCGCCGCCTCGTAGCCCTTGAACTCCGCCAGCCGCGCCTCCAGCCGGCGGTGCAGGCTCATGTTGCCGGAGATCAGCCGCGAGGCGCCGGCGCCGGCGCCCCAGCGCATCGCCGCCTCGGCCGCCGCCCCCCGCACCCGCGGGTGATCGGCCAGTCCCAGGTAGTTGTTGGAGCAGAGCAGCAGGACCGGTCGCCCGTCGAGCAGAACCCGCGGCCCCTGCGGGCCACTGACAAGCCGCAACCGCCGGTGGAGCCCCCGGTCGCGGAGCTCCTGAAGGCGGTCGGCGATGTCGGTCATGCCGCCTGCGGGTAAGGAGGCGGCCGCTTCGTCTTCTTGACCACGCGGAGCTGGGTCGAGGGGTCCCAGAAGTTGGCCTCGTCCTGGCGGTCGATCAGCTCGTCGATCGGGGTCGCGGGCGCTTCGCCCTCCAGCCAGCCCGAGCGGTTGTCCGGGCGCGGGTTGGCGCCGTTGTCGGGCTGGCGGGCGACGTTCAGCCCCAACTCCTCGAACATCGCCCGGTCGTCCTCGGGCTCGGCGCCGAGGGTGGTGAGGAAGTTGCCCATCATCACCCCGTTCAGCCCCGCCTTCACGGCCAGCGGTTGGAGGTCGCCGAGGTTCTCGACCCGCCCGCCGCAGAGCCGGAACAGCGCCCCGGGGATGACCAGCCGGAAGATCGCCACCCACTTGACGACCTCCCAGGCGTCCATCAGCGGCCGCTCGCCGAACTTGGTCCCCTCGCGCGGGTTGAGCAGGTTGATCGGAACCGAGGTCGGGTTCAGCTCGGATAGCTCGAAGGCCATCTCGACCCGCTGGCGGCGGCTCTCGCCGAGGTTGAGGATGCCGCCGACGCAGGTCTCCAGCCCCGCCTCCTTGACCGCCTGGATCGTCCGCAGCCGACCCTCGTAGCGGACCGTGGTGGAGACCTCCGGGTAGTGGGAGCGGGCCGACTCTACGTTGTGATGGACCCGCTGCACCCCCGCCTCGCGCAGCTGCTTGGCCCGCTCGGCCGACATGTGGCCGATCGAGGCGCAGCGCTTCAGGTTGGTCTGCTCGGCGACCAGCCGCGTCCCCTCGAGGATCTTCTCGAAGTCGCGTTTGGAGAGCCCCTGGCCCTGGGTGACCATGCAGAAGCGGTGCGCCCCCGCCGCCTCGGCCGCCCGCGCGTGCTCGAGGATCTGCTCGGGCTCCATCATCGCGTGCATCGGCGTGTCCGCCTCGGCGTAGCGCGATTGGGCGCAGAAGCCGCAGTCCTCGGCGCAGCCGCCGGACTTGGCGTTGACCAGCGAGCACATGTCGGTGGAGTCGCCGAAGCTCTCGCGGCGCACCTTCCAGGCGCGCTCGACCAGATCGCCGATCTCGGCGTGGCCGGTCAGCTCGCCCAGCGCGAGGGCTTCATCGAAGGAGATCAGGGGGGGCATGCGGCGGCAAGGCTAGGCGTCGCCCCGGACGGCGATCGGGTCGAAGACCCTGACCTCGTCGCGCCCCGCGTCCTTGGCCGCGTACATCGCGGTGTCGGCCTCCGAGACCACCGACTCGAAGCTGGTCTGCGGTTCGACGCCGAACATGGCGATGCCGATGCTGGCGGTCACCGGCGGCCCGCCGTCCTGCGCGGGCACGTTCTCGCGGATCGCCGTTGCGATCGCCTCGGCCACGACCCGCGCCTCCTCGGTGTCGCATTGCGGCAGGACGATCGCGAACTCGTCGCCGCCCAACCGCGCCAGCACGTCGGTCTCCCGCGCCCGCCGCCTCAGCACGCCGGCGATCTCTTTGATCACGCGGTCGCCGGCCGGATGCCCGAGCGAGTCGTTTACCCGCTTGAAGTGGTCGAGGTCGAGCATCAGCAGGGCGCCCGTCCTGCCCATGCGGCGGCTGCGCGCCATCTCGCTGCGCAGGTCCTCCTCGAAGCGGCGGCGGTTCTTCAGCCCGGTCAGCGAGTCCTGGCCGGCCTGGCGCTGCAGCTCCTCCATGCGCTCGTTGCGGCTCCAAACGAGGATCAGCGCGGCGAGCACGGCTGCCAGCGAGAGCCCCACCACCGCTATCAGGGCCGGCAGGCTGACGTCCGGACGATTCGGGTCGCGGAGGACCAGGAACCAGGTGCGGTCGGCGACGTGGATCGGCGCCGAGGCGGCGTCGTCAAGCGGCTGTTTCAGGCCGATCACCGGCTTCCCTGCCTGCGTCACCTGCACGCTGACATTGGCGGGGATGGCGGAGGTCGCCGCCGCGGCCAGGTCGGGTGCCCTGAACACGCCGGCCACGAAACCCAGCAAGGCGGCGCGGCGCTGGGCGACGGTGCGGGTCGGAGCGCCGTCGCGGTAGACGGGCTGGTAGACGACCAACCCGCTGCCCGGCTCGAGCAGGACCGACACGATCGGCGTCACCGCCGGCTTGCCGGCGTCGCGGGCGCGGCGCAGGACAGTGGCGTGCCGCGGATTGGAGGCGAGGTCGTAGCCGATCGGCGAACGGCCATGCTGCTTGGAGGCGGCGTAGACGATCGGGAAGTGCCGCGATCGAACGTTCGCCACGAACGCGGTCGCGCTGAGGGCGCCGGGGAGCAGCGAGCGGGCGAGGAGGACGAAGTCATGGTGATTGAGGTGGCGGTTCGTCTCGAAGAAGGCGGCGGCTGTGGCGAGTTGCCGCACCGAGAGGGCGG
This sequence comes from Solirubrobacterales bacterium, assembly GCA_035566275.1. Classification (GTDB taxonomy): domain Bacteria; phylum Actinomycetota; class Thermoleophilia; order Solirubrobacterales; family 70-9; genus DATMRN01. The sequence continues at coordinate 16,814 of DATMRN010000100.1, forward strand.
TTACCGCCTGCGCCTGGTGGGCCGAGCGCACCGCCTCTTCGTGCTGCATGCGTTCGAAGTTCGCGTTGTCGTTCGAGTGGACGATCAGCGCGCCGATCACGGAGCCGGCGGCGATCGCGAGGACCGCGGCGAAGCCGAGCCAAGAACGGAGGCGCATGACCCTATTGTCGGGCAAAGACCGGGGTGGCGTCGAGCCTCGGGAAGCGTCATTCGCCGGGGACGGCGGCGAGCGACTCCCAGAGGTAGAGGGAGGCGAGGCTGCGGTGCGGGCGCCAGGGCTCGCCGATCTCGATCACCCGCTCCGGCGTGGGCATCTCGTCGAGCCGGTACTCGATCTGGACCGCCTTGCGGATGCCGAGGTCGCCACCGGAGAGGACGTCGGGCCGTTTCAGGTGGAAGAGCAGGAACATCTCCGCGGTCCAGCGACCGAGACCACGCACGGCGACGATCTCCTCGGTTGCCTCCTCGTCGGAGAGCTCGTCCAGCCGGTCCAGCTCCAGCTCGCCGCTCAGCACGTGGGAGGCGAGGTCGCGGATGTACTCCACCTTGCGGCCGGAGAGGCCGGCGCCGCGCAGGTCCTGCTCGCTCGCCTCCAGCAGCTGCTCGGGCGCCGGCGTGCCGCCGTCGAAGAGGTCGAGGACGCGCAGGTAGATGGTCCGCGCCGCTTTGGTCGAGAGCTGCTGGCCGACGATCGCCCGCAGCAGCGCCCCGTAGGCGTCGGCCGGCCGCTCTTCGCTGCGCCTCTGCAGCCGCGTCTCCAGGTCGATCTTCCCGATCCGCTCGATCAGCGCCGCCATCGCCGGGTCGGCGGCGGACAGCTCCCTCCGCGCCTTGGCGCTCACCGTCCCCGCCATTCGGGCTTGCGCTTCTCGGCGAAGGCGCGGATGCCCTCGCGGAGGTCCTCGGAGGCGAAGCAGGACTCGCGCAGCGCGACCAGCCCCGCCTCCTGCTGGCCGGTCAGCACCGGACACTGGTTGAGCAGGTCGATCGCGTGCTTGTTGCCCCGCATCGAGATCGGCGCGTGGGCGGCGATCTCGGCGGCCAGCGCGACCGCGGCGTCCTCCAGCCGGGCGTCGGGCGCCACCTCGTTGACCAGCCCGATCTCCTCGGCGCGCGCGGCCTCGAAGTTGCGCCCGGTCAGGAACAGCTCCTTGGTCCGCGCCAGGCCGACCGTGTCGAGGAACTTGCGCAGCCCGGTGTGGCCGTAGACGAGGCCGAGCTTCGCCGGCGGCATCCCCAGCTTCGCCCCGGAGGCGCAGATCCGCAGGTCGCAGGTGACGGCCAGCTCCAGCCCGCCGCCGA
>DATMRN010000101.1:0-7056 GCA_035566275.1 Solirubrobacterales bacterium
GAAGTCAGGCCGGAACCGGATCCGCGGCCCTCGCGAAGACCGCGTCGGCGACCCGCTCGCGGTGCCACTTGGCGTCGCCGAACATCGCCGCGTTGGCGCGGCCACGCTTGAGAAAGAAGTGAAGGTCGTGCTCCCAGGTGAAGCCGATCCCGCCGTGGACCTGGATCGAGGCGTCCGGGACCCGCCAGCCCGCGTCGGAGGCGTAGGCCTTCGCCATCGACGCAGCCAGTGGCAGCGACTCCGGCTCGGCGTCCGCCGCCCAGGCCGCTCCGTAGACGGCCGAGCGCGCGTTCTCGGTCTCCAGCAGCATCTGGGCACAGCGGTGAGAGACGGCCTGGTAGGAGCCGATCGGCCGATCGAACTGCTTGCGATCTTTTGCGTAGGAGACCGCCATCTCCATCGTGCGCTGGGCGATCCCGGTCGACTCGGCGGCCAGCGCCACGCAGAGGCGGAAGAAGATGGGGAAATATTCGGCCTCCTCGGCGGGCATCGAGTCGGCGGCCGCGACCTTGACTCCGTCGAAGCCGACCGAGTAGAGGCGGCGGGTCAGGTCGATCGATGGCTCCGCCTCGATGCTGACGCCGTCGACGTCGCTCTCCACCAGGTGCCGCTTGCCGTCCGCGGTGGCGACGACGAAGAAGTCGGCGCTCGCCGCGTCCATCACCAGGACCTTCTCTCCGTCGAGCACGATGCCGTCGCCGTCGGGCTTCGCCTCCATCGTGAAGCCGCCGGGCGTCGCCGGCGAGCCCGCGTCCCAGAGGGCAGGCGTGCCGCGCTTCTCACCCGCGGCCAGCGGCCGCAGCCAGCGCTCGCGCTGCTCGTCGGAGCCGCAGAGGGCCAGCGCCAGGCCGGCGATCGTGTTGGAGAAGAGCGGCGAGGGAGCGAGGGCGTAGCCCATCTCCTCGAAGAGGACGGCCAGCTCGACGATCCCGAGGCCCTGCCCGCCCCACTCCTCCGGCAGCGCCAGGCCGGGCCATCCCAACTCGGCCATCTCCATCCAGTCGGAGGGCTCGAAGCCGCGCTCGCTCTCGGCCAGCTCGCGGATCCGCTCGGATTTGTAACGGGCGGCGAGGAAGTCGCGCGCGGTCGAGCGGATCGCCTGCTGCTCGTCGGTCAGGTCGAAGTACACGTCAGCGCATCCTCGGCAGGCCGAGCACCCGCTCGGCGATGATGTTCTTGAGGATGTCGGTCGTGCCGCCCTCGATCGAGTTGGCGCGGGAGCGGAGGAAGCCGTACTGCCAGGCGCCGTTCGCCACCGCGTGCTCGCCGCCGCGCGCCAGCGGCGCGTAGGCGCCCTCGATGTCGAGCGCCAGCTCGGCGATCCCCTGGGCGATGTCGGCCCACTGCCACTTGCCGAGCGACCCCTCCGGGCCGGGGATGCCCGACTGCATCGTCTTGGTCAGGCCGCGGTAGGCGTTGAGGCGCATCGTCTCCGCCTCGATGTGGAGCTGGGCAATCCGCTGGCGGTAGTAGGAGTCCTCGGCCGCGGAGCCGCCGTTGACGCGGACCTCGCCCGCCAGCGCCGCAAGCCTGTTGAGGCTGTTCTGGATCTGGGCGATCGCGCCGAAGGCAAGCCCGGCGCGCTCGTTCATCAGCGTCGTGATCGCCACCGCCCAGCCGTTGCCGACCCCGCCGACGACGTTGGCGTCGGGGATCCGCGCCTCCTCGATGAAGATCTCGTTGAACTCACCCTCGCCGGTGATCTGAACCAGGGGACGAACCTGGACGCCCTCCTGCTCCATGTCCATCAGGAAGTAGGTGAGCCCCTTGTGCTTGGGGGCGTCGGGGTCGGTGCGGGCGACCAGCATGCACCACTTCGCGTACTGGGCGAAGGTGGTCCAGACCTTCTGCCCGGTGACGACCCATTCGTCGCCGTCCTTGACGGCGCGGGTCTTCAGCGAGGCGAGGTCGGAGCCCGACTCGGGCTCCGAGAAGCCCTGGCACCAGATCTCCTCGCCGGTGAGGATCGGCTCCAGGTAGCGCTGCTTCTGCTCCTCGGTCCCGTGGGCGATGACGACCGGGCCGCCCATCGCCAGGCCGAGCACGTTGGCGGGGCTGGGCATCTCCTGGCGGGCTGCCTCGCCGACGAAGATCGCCTGCTCGATCAGGGTGGCGCCGCGGCCCCCGAACTCCTTCGGCCAGGAGATCCCGGCCCAGCCGGCGGCATGCAGCTTGAGCTGCCACTCGCGCCGGAAGGCCATCACCTCGTCGAGGCCGGCCTCGGGCTCGGGGCCGGGGTGGTTCTCCTCCAGCCAGGCGCGAACCTCGTCGCGGAACTCCTGCTCGGACGGCGAGAGGGTCAGGTCCATCGGCGAGGGAGACTACCTGGCTGTCTGGCCAAGTTGCAAAACCGAGATCAGATCCGCTGGATCAACGTTCCCGTCCCGAGCCCGCCACCGCAGCACATCGTCACCAGGCCCATCTCCTTGTCGGAGCGCTCCATCTCGTGCAGGAGCGTGGTGATCAACCGCGCCCCGGTCGAGCCGAGCGGGTGGCCGAGGGCGATCGCCCCGCCGTTGACGTTGACCCGGTCCATGTCGGGGGCGAGCTCGCGACGCCAGGCGCCGACCACGGAGGCGAAGGCCTCGTTGATCTCGACCAGGTCGATGTCGTCCATCGTCATCCCGTTGCGCTCCAGCAGCTTCCGCGTCGCCGGGATCGGGCCGGTCAGCATGATCACCGGGTCGACGCCGACCGTCGTCTGGTCGTAGATCCGTGCCCGCGGCTTGAGGCCGAGCGCGTCGGCCTTCTCGTGGGCCATGAGCAGCACCGCGGCGGCGCCGTCGGAGACCTGGGAGGAGTTGCCGGCGGTGATCTTGCCGTCCTCCTTGAAGGCGGGCTTCAGCTGCGAGAGAGCCTCGAGCGAAGTGTCGGGGCGGATGCCCTGGTCGGTGACGTAGGTGTCGCCGTTGACGGAGAAGGGGATGATCTCCCGCTCGAAGCGACCCTCCTCGGTGGCCTTGGCGGCGCGCTGGTGGGAGCGCAGCCCGATCTCGTCCAGCTCGGAGCGGGGGATCTCCCATCTGTCGGCGATCATCTCGGCGGAGATGCCCTGCGGGACGAGGTCGAAGCGCTCCATCAGAGCCGGCGAGAAGGGCATCCCGTGCTCCTCCATCACCGAGTAGCCGTCGGCGAAGGAGATGTGGCCCATGTGCTCGACGCCCGAGCCGATCGCGACGTCGTGGACGCCGGTGGCGATCAGCGCCGCGGCGAAGTTGACGGCCTGCTGAGCGGAGCCGCACTGACGGTCGACCGTGGTGGCGGGGGTCTCGACCGGCAGGCCGGCCTCGAGCCAGGCGTTGCGGCCGATGTTCACTCCCTGCTCGCCGAACTGCTGCGCGCAGCCGGTGACCACGTCGCCGACCTCGGCGGGGTCGATCCCGGCCCGGCCGATCACCTCGGAGTAGGCCTTGGCGAGGAGGTTGGAGGGATGGAGGTCCTTGTAGTACCCCTTCTCGGGGTGGCCGCGACCGATCGGCGTGCGCGCCGCCTCGACGATGACGACCTCGCGGCCTCCGAAACTGCCCTTGCCGTTGCCTGCCATGGACGCCTCCGTTCGATCGCGACTGGTCAACTAACTCTACTCATGTTGACTGGCGGGTCAGCCAGGAGGGGGATCAGGACGAGGGACCAGGCGCTCGGCGCGCGGGTCCTGTCCCGGGGAGGGGCCTGCCGGCGCGCAAGTGTGTCCGTTCTCGGCCCTTCCCCGGGCCACCCGCGCGAGCGGCGGCGTGATAGGAACCCCGTCCTGATGAATGCGAACAGTGGTTACGAGAGCCCTGGGATTGCCGGCAGCGGGGCGATAGCTACCGGCCTGGCTGCAGTTTCGACAACTACAGCCGACACGATTCTGCTTGCTCGTAGCGAGGCTTCGGCTTGGCGGGCTGAGGAGAAGGTCGTTGCGGCCTGCGCCAAGATCGAGGGGGCCGAGCCATCTCGGCTACGAGTGACTACCGACCCGGCTGATCTGGCTGAGTGCGATGTCGTAGTCGAGGCGATCGTCGAGGAGCTTGGGCCGAAGGGTGAGGTTCTCTCCACGGTTGCCGAGGCTTGTCCGAAGGCCGATCTTGCTACCACCACGTCTTCATTGAGCATCGCTGAGATCGCTGCCGCGAGTGGGATCGAGGACCGGCTGTTCGGCCTCCACGTCTTCAACCCCGTGCCGCGGATGAAGTTGGTCGAGGTCTGCTTTCCCGGTGGCGCAGACAGTGCCCGTGAGAAGGCGCTGGCCTGGTGTGCGGCGCTGGGGAAGACCGCGGTGGAGGTTCCCGACCAGGCGGGGTTCGTCGTCAACCGGTTGTTGTTCCCCTACCTCTTCGACGCGGTGCGGATGATCGAGCGGACCGGGATGGAGGCGGGCGAGGTCGACACCTGCATGAAGCTCGGCGCCGGCCACCCGATGGGCCCGCTGGCCCTGCTCGACTTCGTCGGGCTCGACGTCGCCGAGGCGATCGGCAACGCTCTCTACGCCGACTCCTCAGAGGCCGCCCACAAGCCGCCGGGACTGATGGTCGAGATGGTCGGCGAGGGCAAGCTGGGCCGCAAGAGCGGCGCCGGCTTCTACGAATACGACTAGCCGGTTAGCTGTTTGCGGAGCCGCTTATCCGGACCGCCTCGATCCGGTTCTCGCGCACCGACTCGACCCGGATCGTGTAGCCGTTGGCGACGATCGAGTCGCCGCGCTTCGGCAGCCGGCCCAGCTCGCCGAAGACGTAGCCGCCGACCGAGTTGAAGGCGTCGGTGTCGACCGGCAGCTCGATACCCGCGTCGGCGAGGTCGCCGAGCGAGACGTGGCCGCGCACGAACCAGTCGCCGTTGGTGAGCCGCCGCAGCGCCGCGGCGCGGGGGTCGGTCTCGTCCTCGATCTCCCCCACCACCTCCTCAAGGATGTCCTCGACGGTGACGATCCCGACCGTGCGGCCGTACTCGTCGGCGACCACGGCGAGCGAGGTGCGCTGGACCTGGAGGTCGTGGAGGAGGTCGTCGAGCGGCCGCGTCTCCGGGACGATCAGCGCGTCGCGGATCACCGGCCCGATCGAGGCCTCGGCCCCCTCGCTCATGTAGAGCCGGGCGAGGCTGTTGTTGTGGACGATCCCCTTCACCCGGTCGGGGTTTTCGTCCTCGATCACGACCAGTCGCGTGTGGCCGGAGGTGACGCACTTGCGCAGCCCCCCCTCGGCACTCTCGGAGGCGTCGACGGTTACGACAGCCGGAATCGGGGTCATCACCTCGCGCGCCTCCTGCTCGTGCAGGTGGAAGACGCCGCCGAGCATCCCGGCCTCGCCGGGATCGAGCGTTCCCCCCAGCTTGGAGCGGTCGATGATCTGCTTCAGGTCCTCGGCGGTGTGGCGCTCCTCGAGATCGCCTGGGTTGACGCCGAAGAGGCGGACGATCGCGTTGGAGAGGCCGCTCAGCGCGAACACCGCCGGGGCGGTGACCGCGCGGAACCAGTTGAGCGGGCGCGAGACGCGGCGCGCGGTGCGCTCGGCGTGGCTGATCGCCAGCATCTTCGGCACCTGCTCGCCGATGCTGATGTGGATCGCGGTGACCAGCGTGAAGGCGATCGCCAGCGAGATCGCGGCGGCGACCCCGTGCGAGAGGCCGCCGAAGGCGGGCTCCAGGAGCTTGGCCAGCGACGGCTCGCCGAGGAAGCCGATCCCGATCGAGGCCATCGTGATCCCGACCTGGCAGGCGGACAGCGACTCGTCGATCTTGTCGAGCTGCTCGACGACCGCCTCGGCGCCGCTCTCCCCCTCCTCGGCCAGCTGCTCGATCTTGCCTCGCCGACTGCGCACCAGCGCGAACTCGGCCGCGACGAAGAAACCGTTGACGGCGATCAGGACGAGCAGCAGGACGAGCAGCAGGACCGTCATCGGCTATGTGGCCCGAGACTTCGGGGGAGATCGTCTTCGGCCATTCGGCGGACGGAATATAGCTTCCCGCCACGCCGATCCCGCGAGAAGTGCCATATTGGGCGCGGAATGCGAATCGCGAGTCTCGTTCCGTCGGCAACCGAGATGCTGTTCGCGCTCGGGCTGGGCGACAGCGTCGTCGCGGTCACGCACGAGTGCGACTACCCGGCCGAGGCGCGCTCGCTGCCCCACCTGACCCGTACGGTGTTGCCGGACGTGCTCAGCGCCGGGGAGATCGACGCCGCCGTGAAGGCGATCGTCGGCGAGGGTCGGGCGCTCTACGCGCTGGACGAGAAGCGGCTGGCGGAGCTGGCGCCCGACCTGATCGTCACCCAGGCGGTCTGCGACGTCTGCGCGGTGTCCTACGAGGAGGTGGTCGAGGTCGCCGCCCGCCTGCCGAGCCGGCCCCGGGTCGTCCAGCAGGACCCGAGCACGCTCGGGGAGATGCTGGAGGACGTGATCCGGCTCGGCGAGGCGACCGAGACGGAGGAGCAGGCCCACGAGCTGCGTGGGGAGCTGGAGGGAAGGCTCGCCACCGTTCGCGCCGCCGTCTCGGGGGCGACGCTGCCGCGAGTGATCGCCCTGGAGTGGCTCGACCCGCCCTACGTCGGCGGCCACTGGATCCCGGAGATGATCTCGATCGCCGGCGGCGAGGACGTGGCGGGGCCGCCGGGGCTGGAGTCGCCCGAGGTCGGCTGGGGGGAGCTGACGGGGCTCAATCCCGACGTGGCGATCGCGATGCCGTGCGGCTGGTATGTCGAGGACTCGCGCGCGCAGGCCGTGGAGCAGTGGGAGCGGATCGAGGCGCTGGGCGCCGCGCACGTCTTCGCGGTCGACGCGGCGTCGACGTTCTCCCGCCCGGGGCCGCGGCTGGTCGACGGGGTCGAGCTGCTCGGCCACCTGCTGCACCCCGACCTGATCGACCCGCCCGGCAACATCGAGTTCGCCGAGCTGCGAACCTTGGCGCCGGGCGCAGACCGCACCTCCTGACCCGGGGTTTACGGGCCGATTTCGGGAGATATAGCCCGTTTTCGGCCCGTCGGCAGTCAGGCGACGGCGAGCGCACCGGCGATCGAGATGACCCCGATCGCGGTCATCACCGCCAGCTCCGAGGGCAGGTGTCGCTGCCCCAGCCTGCCGCGCT
>DATMRN010000102.1:0-6363 GCA_035566275.1 Solirubrobacterales bacterium
GCTCGACGTCCATCGAGACCCGCGGCAGGCTGAGGCAGCCCTCCTCGGCGAGGACGACCTCGTCGGAGCGCCACTCGACCTCCGGGTTGACCAGCGCGGTCGGCTCGCTGTCGGGGCCCGCCTGGAAGACGAGCACGCGGCGCAGGATCCCGAGCTGGGTGGCGGCCAGCCCGACGCCCATGCCGTCGCGCATGATCGAGATCATCCGCTCGACCTCGGCCCGCAGCCGGGGACCGAACTCGCTGACCGGGGAGGCTTTGCTCTTCAGGACCGGGTCGCCAAACTTGAGCACGAGGGCGAGCGCCGCCTCGCGCCGCTCCAGCCGCTCGGCCTCGATCTGGTGCTCGCCGGTGTCGGTTTCGACGCGGTCGCTCATGAAAGATTGAGTCTAAGGACTGATGCCGGCGTTCGGCCGCCCTTACCCCTTGCTACTGGGGGTCTACGTCGACGCCGATCGCGACATCGCGCAGGGAGCGCTCGGCGGCAAGACGCTCGACCGCCTCGCGAACCGCGGCGACCGTCCCCTCTCGGTCGGCCGCCTTCATCAGCAGGCGGCGGCGGTGCTTGTTGCGGACGCGGAACATCGGCGCCGGGCCGAGCAGTTCGGTTCCCTCGGGAAGCGCCGCGCTCAGCTCGGTGGCCAGGGTCGAGGCCGCCTTGTCGAGCCGCGGCTCGTGCTCGGAGGCCAAACCGATCCGCACCAGGTGCGAGAAGGGCGGGTAGCGGAGCAGCCGGCGGCGCTCCAGCTCGCCGGCCAGGAATCCGGGGGCGTCGTGGCGGGAGGCGTGGTCGATGCCGGGGGCGTCGGGGGCCAGGGTCTGGACGATCACCTCCCCCCCCGCCTCGCCGCGCCCGCTGCGCCCGGCGAGCTGGGCGACCAGCGCGAAGGTCCGCTCCTCGGCGCGGAAGTCGGGGAAGCGCAGGGTCGCGTCGGCGTCGAGGATCGCGCTCAGCGTCACCTCCGGGAAGTCGTGCCCCTTGGCGACGATCTGGGTGCCGACCAGGACGCCGCTCCCCGCATCGCCGAAGCGGTCGAGGATGCGGGCGTGGGCGCCGCGGGGCGCGGCGGTGTCGGAGTCGAGGCGGAAGACCGGCATCGGGTCCAGCCGCTCGGCCAGCAGCCCCTCGATCCGCTCGGTGCCGGCGCCGGCCCGCGACAGCGTCGTCGAGCCGCACTCAGAGCAGGCCCCCGGCAGCGGTTCGGCGTGGGCGCAGTGGTGGCAGACGAGCCGGCCGGGAGGGGCACGGTGGACGATCAGCGAGACGTCGCAGTTGGGGCAGTCCCAGTGGCGCCCGCAGGAACGGCAGGTGAGCCAGGGGGCGAAGCCCCGGCGGTTGATCATCACGATCGCCTTGGCGCCCGCCCGGCGCACCCCCTCCAACGCCTCCCAGGTAGCTGGGTGAAGGGGGCCGCAGCGCGGGTCCGCGGCGCGCATGTCGAGCACCTCGACCGGCGGCAGGCGGCGGCCGTCGACGCGGCGCGGCAGCTCGACCCGGGGCAGCTCCAGCCAGGACTCCGGCCGTGGGGTGGCGGTGCCGGCGACGAGAACCGCTCCGCACTCGGCGGCGCGGTGGCGGGCGACCGTGCGGGCGTCGTAACAGGGGTCCCCCTCCTGCTTGTAGGAGGGGTCGTGCTCCTCGTCGATCACGACCAGGCCGAGGTTCTCGACCGGGGCGAAGATCGCCGAGCGCGGCCCGACGCAGACGCTCGCCTCACCGCTGCGCAGGCGGCGCCACTCGTCGTGGCGCTCGCCGCTAGTGAGGGCGGAGTGCAGGACGGCGAAGCGATCGCCGAGCCGGGCGCGAAAGCGGGTCACGACCTGTGGGGCGAGGCCGATCTCGGGGACGAGGACGATCGCTCCCCTCCCCTGCGCCAGCGCCGCCTCGACCGCCGCCAGGTAGACCTCGGTCTTGCCCGAGCCGGTGACCCCGTGCAGGAGCAGCTCGCGCGGGGCGCCGGCCTCACCGTCCAGCGCGGCGCCGATCTTCGAGATCGCGCGCGCCTGCTCGGGGAGCAGCTCGGGCGCGACGGCGTCGGCGAGCGCGACGCCCGGCAGCTCGACCCGCGGCCTGCCGCGACGCTTGCGGACCCCCGCCCCGGGCGGCAGCACCAGCCGCAGGCCGCGCGAGGGAGTGGAGCAGTACTCGCGGGCGACCCAGAGGCCGAGCCGAACCAGCTCCGCCGGCACCCCGGTCTCCAGCGCCTCGATCGGCTCCGCAAGGCGCTCCGGCGCGAGCTCGGAGGACTCGGCCAAATCGACGACGACGCCCAGCACCCGCTGCCGCCCGAAGGGCACCCTCACAACGCTTCCCACCTCCACATCGGCCATCTCGGCGGGCAGCCGGTAGTCGAACGGGCCCCTCAGGGCGCGGGCGGTGGTGAGTGGCTCGACCTTGGCAATCGACACCTGGCCACGGTATGGAGGGACGCGGACGCCGCGGGTATGCTGCGCCCGATGGGCCTCAACCTCAGCCCGGGAGAGCAGGTGATCTTCCAGGGCCACCCCTCCTGGCGGGCGCTCCTGGGCTTCTACCTGAAGGGGATTCTGGTCGCCGCGATCGTCGGCCTGATCGCCAGGCTCTTCGGCGCCGGCAGCACCACCGTCTTCCTCGTCGTGCTGGTGCTGATCGCCCTCATGGTGGTAATCGGCTTCGTCAGGCGGATGGCGACGACCTACACGATCACCAGCCGCCGCCTCAACATCAAGCGCGGGATCGTCTCACGCGAGATCCAGGAGACGCGGCTGGAGCGAGTGCAGAACGTCAACTACCGCCAGACCGTCTACCAGCGAGTGATGCAGATCGGCGACGTCGACTTCGACACCGCGGCCAGCGACGACTACGACTTCGTCTTCGTCGGCGTCGCCGGCCCGGGTGACGTAGTCCACCGGGTCGATCAGGCCACCGGCGCCAACGCGGCCGGCTCACACGGCCTCGGCGAGCCTCAGCCCTGACGCGCGAGGCCCGAGCAGATCGAGGATGCAGGGAGCGTGGCGTGCTCCGCACACGAGCGACCGAGGACGCCGATATGCGCCGGGCCTCGCGCGTCAGGCGGGCGCGGGGGCCGACTCGAGACCGGCGGCGCTGCGCAAGGCGTCGGCCCGGTCCGTCCGCTCCCAGGTGAAGTCCGCGTCGTCGCGGCCGAAATGACCATACGCGGCGGTCTTCTGGAAGATCGGCCGGTGCAGGTCCAGGTAGCGGCGGAAGGCGCCGGGCCGCAGGTCGAACTCCGCCTCGACCAGCCGGGAGATCTCCGCGTCGGTGAGCACGCCGGTGCCAAACGTCTGGACCATCAGCGAGACGGGGTGGGCGACGCCGATCGCGTAGGCGACCTGGACCTCGCAGCGCTCGGCCAGCCCCGCCGCGACGACGTTCTTCGCCACGTAGCGGGTCGCGTAGGCGGCGGAGCGATCGACCTTGGAGGGATCCTTGCCGGAGAAGGCGCCGCCGCCGTGACGGGCCATGCCGCCGTAGGTGTCGACGATGATCTTGCGACCGGTGAGGCCGGCGTCGCCGACCGGGCCGCCGATCACGAACTTGCCGGTCGGGTTGACGAGGAAGCCGGCGCGCAGCTCGACCTCGTCGAAGAGGCCCGCGTACTCGGCGGCGAGGACGGGGAGCGCGACGTGCTCCCAGAGGTCGGGCCGGATCGTCTCCACGGAGTCGACGCCCGGCGCGTGCTGGGTGGAGATCAGCAGCTTCTCGACGGCGACCGGGCGGCCGTCGGCGTAGCGGACCGTGACCTGGGTCTTGCCGTCGGGGCGCAGGTAGTCCAGCGTGCCGTCCTTGCGCACCGCCGTCAGCCGTTCGGCGAGACGGTGGGCGATCTGGATCGGCATCGGCATCAACGCCTCGGTCTCGTCGGTCGCGTAGCCGAACATCATCCCCTGGTCGCCCGCGCCGGCGACCAGCAGCTCGTCGTCGACGGAGTCGCCGTTGACCCGGGTCTCGTAGGCGGCGTCGACGCCCTGGGCGATGTCTGGCGACTGCTTGTCGAGCGAGACGAGGACGGAGATGTGGTCGCAGTTGTAGCCGTAGTCGCCGTGGTCGTAGCCGATCCCGCGGATCGTCTCGCGGACGATCTCCGGCACGTCGAGGTGGACCTCGGTGGTGATCTCGCCGGTGACGACCGCCATCCCGGTGCTGACCAGGGTCTCGCAGGCGACACGGCCCTCCGGGTCCTCGGCCATCACGGCGTCGAGGACGGCGTCGGAGATCTGGTCGGAGATCTTGTCCGGGTGGCCCTCGGTGACGGACTCGGAAGTGAAGAGATATTCGGTCATTGCCCAAAGCCTAGCGTCGCTTGCCGGGGGCGTGCGTGACCAAGCAGATCAAGGACGCAGGGAGCGTGGCGTGCTCTGCACGCGAGCGACCGAGGACGCCGATATGCGCCGCGTCACGCACGCCCCCGGCGGCCCGAGTGGGGGACGAAGTCGATCACCAGCGGCACGCCCTCGAGGCCGTAGGCCTCCCGCATCCGGTTCTCCAGGTGGTAGGCCCAGTCGCGGGTGATCAGCTTGCGGTCGTTGACCTGGATCGCGATCCGCGCCGGCTTCTCCCCCACCTGGGCGGCGTAGTAGAGGCGGAGGCGACGCCCGCGCCGCGCCGGCGGCGGGGTCCTGGCGACGACGTCGGCGACGAAGCGGTTCAGCTCCGGGGTCGGGATCCGCTCGGCGGCGCGGTCGGCCAGCTCCAGCGTGCGCGGCAGGAGGGCGGCGACGTTGCGGCCGCGCAGCGCAGAGCAGGTGACGATCGCTGGGCGGAGGCGGGATTTGCGCTCCACCCTGGCGCGGGCGTCGTCGATGTCGGTGCGGGTCTCGTCCCACTTGTTCATCGCCAGCAGGGTGGCGCAACCGGAGCGCATCGCCAGCTCGGCGACGCGCAGGTCCTCGGCGGTGACGCCCTCGGTGGCGTCGCAGACGACGAGGGCGGCGTCGGCGCGCTCGACCGCGCGCTCGGAGCGCAGCTGCGCGTAGTAGTCGATCGAGCCGGCGACCTTGGAGCGCCGCCGCAGGCCGGCGGTGTCGACCAGCACGACGCGGCGGCCGCCGACCTCCAGCTCGGTGTCGATCGCGTCGCGGGTCGTCCCCCCCCGCTCGGAGACGATCACCCGGTCGGAGCCGAGGAAGGCGTTGACCAGCGAGGACTTGCCGACGTTGGGGCGGCCGATCACCGCGACGCGGACCGCGTCGTCGTCGGCGGGGTGCTGGTCGGGGCGCTCGCCCAGCAGCTCGACCACGCGGTCGAGCAGGTCGCCGGCGCCGAGCCCGTGGGTGGCCGAGACCGCGACCGGCTCGCCGAGGCCGAGCTTGTTGAACTCGGCGGTCAGATGGTCGTCCCCCGGCCGGTCGACCTTGTTGGCGACGACGACGACCGGGGGGCCGCCGCCGCGCAGCGTCTTCGCCAGCTCGGCGTCGCCGGCGCGCAGGGATGCCCGAGCGTCGACGACCAGCATCACGACGTCGGCCTCGGCGATCCCGAGCCGGGCCTGGCGCTGGATGTCGCGAGCCAGCTCGGCCTCGTCGGCGAGGTCGATCCCGCCGGTGTCGACCAGGTCGAAGGCGACGCCGTTCCACTCGGTCGCCAGCCGCTTGCGGTCGCGAGTGACGCCGGGTTCGGCATCGGTGACCGCCTCGCGCCCACCGACCAGCCGGTTGACCAGGGTGCTCTTGCCGACGTTGGGAAAGCCGACGACGGCGACGGTCGGGAGGCGACTCATCCCGCGACCAGCCCGCGCTCGCGGGCCAGCTCCACGACCCGCTCGATCACCGCTTCGAGCGCGAGGCCGGTGGTGTCGAGCTCGACCGCGTCGGGGGCGGCGCGCAGGGCGCTGTGCTCGCGGGTCTCGTCGCGCTCGTCGCGCTCGCGCTGGGCGGTGAGGACGGCGCCGGGATCCTCTCCCGTCTGCGCTGCGCGGCGCCGGGCGCGCTCCTCCTCGCCGGCGGTGAGGAAGACCTTGAGCGGCGCGTCGGGGCTGACCACGGTGCCGATGTCGCGTCCCTCGGCGACGTAGCGGCCGGCCGCGATTAAGTCCCGCTGGCGGACGACCATCGCCTCCCTCACCTGGGGGTGGACCGAGATGTGGGAGGCGGCGGCGGCGATGCCCGGCTCGCGAATCGCGGCGGTTACGTCGCGCGCGTCGAGGCGCACGCGACTCTGCTCAAGCTCGATCTCCAGCGATTGCGCGACCTCTCCCATCGCGTCGCCGTCGTTGAGATCGGCGCCGCGCTCGACCCCGGCCAGCGCCACGCAGCGATACATCGCCCCCGAGTCGAGGTAGGTGAAGCCGAGCGCCGCCGCGACGCCGCGGGCCACGGAGGACTTGCCGGCCCCGGCGGGCCCGTCGATCGCGATCACCATGGC
>DATMRN010000103.1:0-3182 GCA_035566275.1 Solirubrobacterales bacterium
ACCCTGCCACTCTCCGGCGACGCCGGGATCGGCGACGTTCGCAGGGAGATCGAAGCGGGGCTCGGCCACGCGCCGGGCGGTGGCTCCCTCGAGGAGGTCGACATCTGGGACGAGTGCCGCCAACACGCCCTCTCTTTCATCGACCCCGCCAAGGTGCAGCCGATGAAGCTGGTGGTCGACGGCGGCAACGGGATGGCCGGGCCGATGGTCGGGCCGATCCTGCGCAAGCTGGGACTCGATCTCGAGGAGATGTACTTCGAGCCGAACGGCGAGTTCCCCGACCACGAACCGAACCCGCTGCTGGAGGAGAACCGGCGAATGATCGTCGAGCGCGTCCGTGCCAGTGGCGCGAACCTGGGGATCGCCTGGGACGGCGACGCAGACCGATGCTTCTTCATCGACGGCCGCGGCGAGTTCTGCGATGGCGATTTCGTCTGCGCGCTGCTCGCTCGCGCGGCGCTGGCCAAGAGCCCCGGCGCGACGATCCTCTACGACCCGCGCTCCAGCCGCGCCGTGCCGGACCTGGTCGCCGCCGAGGGCGGGCGCTCGGCCCTCTCCCGGGTCGGCCACGCCTTCTTCAAGGCGCGGATGCGCGAGGAGGGCGCCGCCTTCGGCGGCGAGGTCTCCGGCCACTACTACTTCCGCGACTTCTGGAGCGCCGACTCGGGCACGATCCCGGCGCTGCTGATGCTGGAGCTGCTCTCGACCGACGGGCGCACGCTCGCAGAGCTGATCGACGAGTTCCGCTCGCGTTACTTCATCTCCGGCGAGATCAACTCCGAGGTCGCCGACCAGGAGGCGAAGATGACCGAGATCGCCGAGCGCTACTCCGACGGTGAGCTGACCCGGCTCGACGGCATCTCGGTCGACTACGAGGACTGGCACTTCAACGTCCGCCCCTCCAACACCGAGCCGCTGCTGCGCCTCAACCTCGAGTCGCTCGTCTCGCGCGAGGACATGGAGCACAAGCGCGACGAGGTTCTCGGGTTGATCCGGGCGTGACACTCACTCCCGAGCAGGCGCTGGAGCAGGCCGCGCTGGCGGGGATCCACCGCCTCCGCATCCCCACCCCGTTTGCGGTCGGGCGGGTCAACTGCTACCTGCTCGAGGACGAGCCGCTGACCCTGATCGACACCGGCCCCAACTCGGGCAAGGCGCTCGACGAGCTGCAGTCCCAACTCGGCGAGCGCGGCCACTCGATCGACGACCTCGAGCTGATCATCCTCACCCACCAGCACATCGACCACCTCGGCCTGGTCGAGATCCTCGTCGAGCACTCAGGCGCCGAGGTGGCGGCGATCGGCGTCGCCGCCGAGCGGCTGGCGAACTTCGGCGAGGACGCCGAGCGCGAGGACCAGTTTGCGGTCGATCTGATGCTGCGCAACGGCATCCCCGAGAACGTCGCCTCCGCGCTGCAGAGCGTCTCGCGCAGCTTCCGCGGCTGGGGGTCGAAGGCGGAGGTGACGCGACCGCTGCGCGACGGCGAGGAGGTGAAGTTCCGCGATCGCACCCTCCGGGCCCTGCATCGCCCGGGGCACAGCCCCTCCGACACCGTCTTCTGGGACGAGGAGCGGCGCATCCTGATCGCCGCCGACCACCTGATCGCCCACATCTCCTCCAACCCGCTGATCACCCGTCCCCTCGACGGCTCCGAGCAGCGGACCCAGGCGCTCGTCACCTACATCGAGTCGATGCGCAGGACGCGGGAGATGCCGGCTGAGATCGTGCTGTCGGGCCACGGCGAGCCGATCACCGACCACGTGGCGCTGATCGACGACCGCCTCGCCAAGCACGAGCGCCGCAAGGAGAAGATCCACGGACTGATCGCAAAGCAACCGCGCAGCGGCTATGAGCTGGCGCAGGCGATCTGGGGCAACGTCGCCGTCACCCAGGCCTTCCTCACCCTCTCGGAGGTGATCGGGCACGCCGACCTGCTGGTCAACGAGGGCCGCGTGCGCGAAGTCGACGACGGAGCGGTGATCCGCTATGAGACGACCGGGTAGGGCGCGCGCCGCCAAGAAGCGGATGCTGATCATCGTCAACCCCTACGCGACGACGGTCTCCGACCGGCTGCGCAACCTCGTCGTCTACGCGCTGCAGGGCCGCTACGAGGTCGAGGCGGTCTCGACCGAGGCGCAGAACCACGCGACCGAGATCGGCCGCGAGGTCCGCGACCACGGCTACGACGTCGTCGTCGCCTTCGGCGGTGACGGCACCCTGAACGAGGTCGTCAACGGCCTCGCCGGGACCGAAGTGCCGGTCTCGATGCTCCCGGGCGGGTCGACCAACGTCGTCTGCCGCACCCTCGGCATCCCCAACGACGTGGTCGACGCGACCGAGCACCTGCTCTCGCTGGCCGACGAGTGGGCGCCGCGCAAGATCGACCTCGGGGTCGTCGACGAGCGCCACTTCGTCTTCTCCTGCGGCGTCGGGATCGACGCCACGGTGGTGAAGCGGGTCGACGCCCACCCGAAGCTGAAGGCCAGGACCGGGCCCTACTACTACAGCTGGGCGGGCATCTCGGGCTTCTACCGCCACTACCTCCACAACCCCGTGCGGGTGCGGGTCGAGACAGACACCGGCGATCCCGTCGAGGGGATCACGGCGCTGGCCCAGAACTCCGACCCCTTCACCTACTTCGCCAACCGCCCGATCAGGGTCTGCGAGAGCGTCGACATCGACGACGGCACGCTCTCGATGGCGGTGTTGAAGCGGGCCGCGCAGCGCGACATGCCGAGCCTCGTCACCCGTCTCTTCAGTGACCGCCTCGCCGCCTCCAGACACCGCCAGGTCGAGCACTTCGACGGGGTCACCGAGGCGGCGATCGCCTCGATCTCCAAGGACCGGGACGGCGAGACGCGCCCCTTCCCGGTCCAGGTCGACGGCGACTACATCGGCGAGCAGGCCAGGGTCGAGCTGAAGGCCGCCCCGAGCGCCTTGACCATAGTCGCCTAAGGCGGGATAGCCAAGCCTGGGTAGGACGCAGGGAGCGTGGCGTGCTCCGCACGCGAGCGACCGAGGACACCCCAGGCGCCGGCTATCCCGCCTTAGGCGTGATGCGGTAGGCGTCGAAGACCGACTCGACGTTTCGCAAACGCGAAAGACACTGTTTGAGCTGCTCGGTGTCGCCCACCTCGACCACGAACTTGTTCTTGACCATCGGGTGTTTGGTCGTGCAGCTC
>DATMRN010000104.1:0-2198 GCA_035566275.1 Solirubrobacterales bacterium
GGGTGGGATCGCGGGAGAAGAGGAAGCCGACGAAGGCGAGCGCCACGACCGTGACCAGGACCAGGCCCATGCCGGCCCCTCCGGCCAGGCCGAAGGCGATGCCGCGGTTATGAGACAGGGTCAGGCCCAGCGGGCCCAGCACGTCGACGTGCTGGCCGGGGACGAGGTGCGCCTCAATCACCGCCTTGGCCGCCTGGTCGACGACGACCACGAGGCCGCAGAGCGCGCCGGCAAGGCGCCAGGCCCGCCCCCCCGCCCCGCTCACCCTGCGATCAGGCCGACGACGACCGTCTGCAACACCAGCAGCAGGAAGACCCCGATCATCGGGCTGAGGTCCAGAGCGAACCCGCCTCCGCCGATCGGCGGGATAAAGCGCCGAAAGAGATTGAGATACGGATTGGTCGTCTCAGTGACAAAGTCAAGCACGACTCGCAGCAGAGGGGTGTAGGGAACCCGAGGCAGCCAGGAGATAAGAATGTTGGCGAAGATCAAGATGATGTAGACGATGAAAAGCGCGTTGACGTAATCGGCCACATCCCCCCGGGTAATCGCCAGCGAAATCACCCGCGCATTCTCTCCAAAGAAGCCCGCACAGCCGCCTCAAACGCCTCCCGGGCCCCCTCGCGGTCAAGCGCCTCCAACCCTGCCTCGGTGCTTCCGCCAGGCGAGGCAACCACCCTGCGCACGTCGGCCGGGCTGCTTCGGCGCAGCAGCTCTGCCGTTCCGGCAGCTGTCTCGACGACCAGCTCGCGAGCGAGCTGTGGGTCCAGACCTGCCTCGGCGCCGGCCTCGGCGATCGCCTCGACGGCAAGTGCGAGGTAGGCCGGAGAGCACCCCATCACCGCGGTCGCGGCATCGAACTGCGAGTCCGACAGCTCCACGACGCGCCCCAGGACCTTCAGCAACCCCCGCACCTCAGGAGAGTCGGCACCTGTCACGCAGAGCACCCCCTTGCGCATCTCAACCCCAACGTTCGGCATCACCCGAATCGCCTCGGCGCCGGGAAAGGCAGCCGCGATCCTCTCCAGAGGAGTGGCCCCGAGCAGCGAGACGACCACCTTCGCCTCACCTAGCTCCCCCGCCACCTCGCCCAGCTTCGCTGGCTTGACCGCGAGCACGACCACATCCGCTCGCGCCGCAAGCTCAGCATTCGACCCGACCGCCTCTCCGTCAACCTCCTGCGCCAGTTCCGCAGCCCGTCCCGATCCGGAATCGGAGAACAGCATCCCCTCGAGTTCCCCTGCCCAGCCTCTAGCCATGGCCGCCGCCATGCTTCCGGACCCACAAAAGCCAATGATCATCGCGCTGAGCAGCCTAGCCGTGCTTACAAGGGAGGGTCGGGTGCCCTGTCTGCGCGCGGCGCTCTCTTTTTCGCACAGACCACTCGGCGAGCGCAGCAACGCGCAAGGCGAAAAAGTCAGCGCGCAGACAGGGCACCCGACCCTCCCCCACGCTAGGACTGATTAAAAAACCCCTTGTCGATCAGCCTCGCCCGTTCCTCCGCCGAAACCTCAACGTTCCGAGGCGTCAGCAGAAACATCTTCTCGGCGATCCGCTGCATCCCGCCATCCATCGCATACGTAAGACCCGAGCAGAAGTCGATCATCCGCTTCGAAAGCTCGTGATCCGTCGTCTGCAGGTTGAGGATGACCGGCACCGACCGTTTGAACTGGTCGGCGACCTGCTGGGCGTCGTTGAAGTTGCGGGGGATGACGAGGTGGACCTGGACGTCGGAGCCGCCGTTGCCGACCGGCCGCAACGTGCGGGTGCGGGAGGCTGAGATCGGCTCGTCGTCGGCGAAGATGTCGTCGATCTCGTCGCGGCGGGAGCGGCGCGCGGTGGGCAGGCGCCGCACCGGAGCGTCGCGTTCGCGGCGGCTTTCGAAGACTTCCTCCGACCCGGTCTCGGGCTCGTAGCCCCCGTCGTCGTACTCGGGGCCGTAGTCGTGGTCCTCGGCGAGGCCGAAGTAGACCAGCGCTCTGTGCCATGTATCGCGTAGGGCCATAGTTACCGCTGTTTCGGCCTTCGGAGACCGACTCCTTTACGGATTATGCCCAGGGTAGCGCCGTTTCACACGTACAGCGCCGTGCCGAGGCGGACGATCGTCGCCCCCTCCTCGACCGCCACCGGCCAGTCCTGCGAGGTGCCCATCGAGAGGCGGGAGAGCCCGTGCGCTGCCGCCAGCTCGGCGAGGCGGG
>DATMRN010000105.1:0-10079 GCA_035566275.1 Solirubrobacterales bacterium
CCGCCTGCATGTCCCCGATCAGGCCGTAGTCCTCAAGGAGCATGCTCTTCCTCCTCCGGGATCGCGTCCCTCGCCATCTCCACCTCGGCGGAGATGTTCGACTCGAACTCCGAGCCACTCCGCTCGAACTTTGACCTCGTCCTCATCGGCCGCTTAGCAGGTTTGCCAGGCGATCGCAGAGTGGATAGCCATCATCGAGCAGGTCCTTCATCACCTCCCAAGACCAACTATTCGGCCCACCGCGCAGTCAGCTGGTAGATCACCACGACGTCGAGGATGATCATCAGGAACGCCCACAACGGCGCCGCCGGGAACCAGACGATCTGGGCGATCGCGTTGATGGAAACGAAGAAGACCGCCGCCCACCGCGCAGAGGACATTCCCGACAGGAGGCCGAGCCCGGTGAGCCCGAGGATGACGCCGAGGATCAACTGCACCCAACCCCAAGTCGTCACGTCGGCGACGATCACTCCGTGTCCGCCGACAATGACTATTTCGTTGTTGAGGATCGCCGCCAGCCCATAGAGGGCGTCAAGCGACCCGATGATCAACAGAACAACCGCCGCGAAGGCGGTCCAACCGGTGGGCTGCCGCTCTTCTCGAAGCGGAGCCGCAGCTGGGTCGATAGTGCTCATCTCAACCTCCCCAATGAGGCGCAAACGGCCTCGATTTCGCGCCCGTCAAATCGATGCCGAGACTGGGCGGCTATGGCGAGCCGAGTGTCTCACCGCATATGCGCAAAAGCAAGGGCTTCACGCCATGGCAGCGACTCAGACTCAGGTCGCTGCCATGACTTGGTCAGCTCCGCGCTTGGTCGAGGACCATCAGAAACTGCACGGCCCCGGGGACGGCGAGGACGCCCCACTTTGGCCATCGCGCTAGCTCCGCCGACCGTAATAAGTCGACTGCTCTGGCCTCAGCCGAGCAGCTTCGCCTTCGCCGTCTCGAACTCCTCAGCCGAGATCGCGCCCTTTTCCTTTAGGTCGTTGAGCTTGTGAAGTTCATCGGCGGGCGAGCTGTGGGCCTGCTGTTGGATGTAGGCGTCCATGTGGTGTTTGGCCTCGGCCTGGGCCTTCAAGGCTCGTTCGCGCATCCCGCCCCCGCGGGCTATCAGGTAGATCAGCGCGGTCACGAACGGGATGAAGACGAGGAACAGGACCCAGATCGCCTTCCACCAGCCGGAGAGCTGGTGGTCGCGGAAGACATCGCTGAGGATCGTGATCAGAATCCAGATCCAGATCACGAAGAAGAAGATCTCCACGACCAGCAGAAGCGCGTCACCGAAGCTGATGTTTGCGAGGGGCACGGAGCGATCCTTTCGATTGGTGGCGCAGCTAGATGCCGGGGCCGCGAGGTCGAGACTCAGTTCATCCTCGACGGGCGCCGGCGGCCTGTCAAGGAGACCTTCGCAATTCGACCCCCGCCCTACAAATGCTCGGGCGCAAGCCTCTCCGCTTCTACCTGCTTCACGGGCGCAGAAAAGCCGGGTCGCCCCAATGGAGGAGGCAGCGATTACGAAAAAGAGACGCCGCTGACGCGGGCAGGGCTATGCTCGACCTTCTATCCCAGGATCCACAGAAGGGACCCAGTCGTGGGTGCTCAGGAGAACAAGCAGGCATCGGAAGATGCCTACAGGGCGTTTGGCAGCGGAGACGCCGAGGGCGCGATGCAGAACATTGACGACTCGATCGAGTGGACGGTGCGCGGCGACAACGCGCTGACCGGGACCCACAACGGCAAGGAAGAGGTCGGCGAGCTCTGGGGGAAGTTCTTGAGCAAGAGCTTCAGCACCAAGCCGCACGACTTCATCGCCGAGGGCGACAAGGTGGTTGTTCTGACCACCGTCACGCTCGAGGGCGAGACAGTCGAGAGCGCCGACGTCCTGACCTACAACGCCGATGGCAAGCTCATCGCCTTCGACACGCTAGGGGACCCGACGAACGCCAACCGGGTGTTCGCGAGGTAGAGGCCTCCTCTCCATTCGCCGATCGGTCGGGGTCAGCGGCTGGCTCAGCTGCCAAGCGGCCCGACGGTGGACCCGCTACCGCCTTGAGGCGCCCAGCTGAGCCGAAGGACACGGACGGAGAGGGAGGGGGTCCTCAGATTTTCGTTTCGGTTTCGTTCCCCCCTACGTTCCCCCGAGGGTCGCCGCGGCTAGAATTTGGCTTGCCAGCGCGCCTGGCGGGGTGGTTTAACGACCATGTGCACGGTCTCCAAAACCGGCGATTCCAGGTTCGAGTCCTGGCTGCCCCGCTCTTGATCCAGCTTCTGGAGCCAGAAATTTGGCTTTCCCAGAGACTATCGAGCCGCTGAATGCGCGGTCTCGGAGTCAGGCTCACTGAGTCGCACAGGCGTCAATTGAGCCGATTTCCCGGGCTTGCATACACAGGGCAACGGCATCGATGACGCAGTGGCGAACGCCAGCGAGGCAGTAGCTCTCTACGTCGAAGGACTCCGCGAAGACGGGAGGTCGCTCGACAGGGCTGTTGTTCGCCGCAGGATTTCGCTGCCGGCGCCGGACCGCTCGGGCGGCGATGGATCCGCCGACGGCTAACGTAGGGTCAGCGCTAGAAGATGGTCATAAGGAGATCCGGATGAAAAATACGCGCTACGTGAAGAAGGCAACCAGCAGAAGAGGCTGGGATGTGGTCAGAGAGGGCCATCGGCGTGCGACCGCGCACGGCGCCACGAAGGCTGACGCCGTCAAAACCGCGCGAGAGCTGATCCGCCAGGAAGGCGGAGGCGAGATACGGATCCTGAATCGCACCGGCAAGGTCGTCGACGCGAGCAAGGTTTCGCGGCCAAGGAAGCGGGCCGCGGCGTAGCTCTAAGGATTCCCCGCAACTGCTAGGGCGGGATTGCCTAGCGGGTGCGAAGTCGCATCGAAGAAGAGCAAAGAATTCGCCTCAAGGCGCCCCGAGATGTCGACTTGCTTCGCCAGGAGCTCTTTCTTGGACGCAGGCAGCATCGAGATCGCAACTGCCAACGACGAGATGAAGTGCCCCGTGGAGGAAGTAGATCGGAATCCGGTTGGAAGGGACCGTGGCCCTGGTGGGGTCGAACTCACACCGGCCCCGATAGCGGAAGTGGTCCATAAACGGCTCGAAGCCCGCCGCCGCTATCGCCCAGTAGGCGAGCAGGTCGTAGCTCGTCGTGAAGACCCACTCGAACTGCTTCATCGTGTCGCTGATGGTTTCGCGGGTTGCGCGGGGAACGCGATTGAGCTTGAGATGGACCTCTCGCACCGCGTGGACAAGTGCCAGCTGGATGTTGCGATATCGCTTAAGCAAGGGCTTTGTGTCGAGGCCGACCGCGTCGTTGACCCTGATCGCAGTTAGAAGGTCGGCGAGCACCCGCTCGAAGTTCTGGGTCGAAGAAAACAGCTTTCGATCCCGTGCCGAGAGATCGCCGAACTTCGCACGGTCGTACAGCTTTCGATACCCAAACGGCTCCCATATGTTGATGCTCATCAAGGTGGCTGGTTGTCGGCGAGTAGCAGTCCAATTGGTTCTTCTTTGGCTTTGGCCGATCGCAATCTAAGTAGCCCTAACGTGTCGCCCGAGGCGGGCAGTCCAGATTCACGCATGGCGCCATTTTGGCGCTACACTGAGCGCGATGCCCAGCGTCCAGATCAAGAACGTCCCGCCCGATGTACACCGAGTTATGCGCCAGCGCGCAGCTGCGGCGGGGCAGTCCCTGCAGGAGTACCTGCTGGGCCAGCTCACCCAGCAGGCACACGAAGAGTCTCTCGATGAGGTGCTCGACCGTGTTGGAGGTCGAGCAGGCGGCTCGCTCGACCTCGCCTTCGCGGCTGAGACGCTGCGGGCCGAGCGCGAGCGCACGTGATCGTCGTTGACGCCTCTGTGCTGGCGCCCGCCATTGCGGACGACGGCGCGGACGGCGAGCGAGCGAGGGAACGGCTGCGAGAGGAGCAGCTGAGCGCCCCCGAGTTGGTAGACCTCGAGGTCGTCTCGACCATGCGACGTGCAGCCCGCGCCGGCAGGCTCGACGAGAGACGATCCGCTCAGGCTCTCGCCGACCTTGCAGCGCTGCCGCTTCGGCGTGTGCCGCACCTACCGCTCGTCCCGCGTGTCTGGGAGCTGCGCGACAACCTCAGCGCCTACGATGCCACCTACGTTGCCTTGGCTGAGGCTCTTGACGTCTTGCTCCTGACGGCCGATGGGCCGTTGGAGAGAGCCGCCGGCGTTCGCTGTGAAATCGAGGTGCTGAGCTAAGACGAGGGCGACAAGGATTCCTCGGCACGGATCAAGCCGACCCTCCTCAAATCTTCGTCTCGGTTCCAGCCGATAAGGTCGTAGTAGCCGATCGGGTTCAAAGCGGCGGACGGGAATCGAACCCGCATCATCGCCTTGGAAGGGCGAGGCTCTACCGTTGAGCTACCACCGCACGGACGGACAGTTTGCCGCCGATCCGGCAGAATGCAAGTCAGCCACGGGGCGTGGCGCAGTCTGGTAGCGCACTCGGCTGGGGGCCGAGCGGTCGCTGGTTCAAATCCAGTCGCCCCGATTGGAGGAGGCGCAGCCACAACAGCAGGAGGCATCGATGAAGAGTTGGGACCTGAGAGCCATCGACGCAGAGCCCCATGAGCCGCGGATCCTCTCCAGCGCCGAGGACGCGCGGGCGATCCTGCTGCATCTTCCGGCCGGCGAGCGACTGCAGGAGCATGAGGTTCATGAGCATGCGCGGATGATCGTCGTCAACGGCGATGTGGAGGTGACGACTCCAGACGGCGAGCGCGTTGCAGCGGCGACCGGTCACATGTTCGAGTTCGCCCCGGGCGAGCGCCGCACCGTCGCGGCGAGCGCGGACGCGAGGCTCCTGCTGCTCCTCACTCCTTGGCCCGGAGACGGCCATCCGGGAGCGATGACGCTCGGGCAGAAGGCCGAGGCGCGCGAGAGGGCGGCCGAGCACTCACGGTCATAATGCCCTCGTTTAGCGCAGGGAGGCCGTTCCCGCCGGATACGCTGCGGCGTGGTGGCCGCGAAGCGAAGCGCCGGGATCCTTCTCTTTCGCCTGGCTGAAGAGGCCCTCGAGGTGATGCTGGCGCATCCGGGCGGACCTTTCTGGGCGAAGAAGGACCTGGGGGCGTGGTCGATTCCGAAGGGGGAGTGCGGCGAGGGGGAGGACCTGCGCGCCTGCGCGTTGCGCGAGCTCGGGGAGGAGCTGGGCCCGCCGCCGGCGCTCACGGCGGACGCGCTGATCGAGTTGGGATCGGTGCGCCAGAAGGGTGGCAAGGTCGTCCATGGCTGGGCTGCCGAGGCAGACTTCGATCCCTCGACGCTGCGCAGCAATGCCTTCACGATGGAGTGGCCGCCGCGCTCCGGGGTAGAGCGCGAGTTTCCGGAGGTCGACCGGGCCGAGTGGTTCGACCCGGAGACGGCCCGGCGAAAGATCCTCGCCGCGCAGGCGGAGTTCGTCGACCGCCTGCTCGATCGCCTCGGGCGCCCGCCGGTTCGGGAACGCCCCGCCCCGCCCCCGTAGAAGGACAGGCGTGGCGAACGTATACTCGCCCCGGATGGAAAACGGCTCCACCCCGCGGGCGCACTCTGCCGGCGACACGAGCCAGAACGGGAACCTGCCGCTCTCGGCTCGCCTGCTGGGCGTCGGCGTGCGCGGGGCGCGGACCGTCACCCGGGCGGCCGGCATCGACCGGGCTGTCGAGGTCGCCGCCGAGGAGGCGATCGTCGCCGCGGTCGAGAGCGAGGCGGTCGAGCGGGCGCTGGCGCGGGTGCTGGAAGGCCCGGTGGTCGAGGAGGCGGTGGAGGGGGCGCTGGAAAGCGAGGCGGTCAAGAGGGCGCTGATCGAGGCGCTCGACAGCGAGCTGGTCGATGAGGTCTGGCGGCGCCTGCTGGCCAGCGAGGAGGCCCAGCAGCTGGTCGAGCGGATCGCCGAGGCGCCGGAGCTGCGTGCCGCGATCAGCGCCCAGGGCGTCGGGCTGATCGGCGACATCGGCCGCACGATCGGCAGGGCGACCCGGCGCCTCGACGACACCCTGGAACGCGTCGTGCGGCGGGTCTTCTTTCGCAAGCGCCGAACCGAGCCGACCAACCACGCCGGCGGCGTCAGCCGGGCGCTGGCGCTGGCGGTCGACGGCGCCATCGTCAACCTCGTCTTCTCCGGACTGGCGGCCATCGTCGCCCTGATCGGCTCGGCCTTCTCCGGGAACGGACACGGAGTCTCCGGTTTGGCGCTGGCGCTTGGGACGGCCGCGTGGCTGGGGCTCGGCGCCCTTTACCTGGTGGCCTTCTGGTGCCTGGCGGGGCAGACGCCGGGCATGCGCTTCGTCCGCATCAGGCTCGGCGTCGACGAGCGGCGGCTCCCATTCGGACGGGCGCTGAGTCGTCTGGTCGGGCTCGGGCTGGCGATCGTGACCTTCGGGATCGGCTTCCTCGGCATCCTCTTCAACGAGCGCCGCCGCGGCTGGGAGGACCAGCTCGCCGACACCGACGTGATCTACGAGGACGACCGACCCGAACCGGCGCCGTGGTCGACCCTGGAGGCGTCGCAGCCAGTGGGGGGTTGAGCCCGCAGCCCAGGCTGGAGCTAGGAGACGAGCTTCTGGACGCGGAAGGCCCGCTCGCCTCGCGGCGTCTCCACCGAGATCGTCTCGCCAACCGCCGTGTCCCTGAGGGCGCGCCCGATCGGGGACTCGGCCGAGAGGCGCCCCGCCGCGAGGTCGGCCTCGGTGGAGCCGACCAGCGTCCAGGTATGGACCGTGCCGCTGCCCTCGTCGAGGATCTCTGCGGTGCGGCCAAAGGCGAACGACTCGACCCCGGCGTCGACCTCGACCACGACCGCGTTGCGCAGCCTCTCCCGCAGCCGCTTGATCCGCGTCTCGAGGTGGGCCTGGTCCTCCTTGGCGATGTGGTAGTCGGCGTTCTCCTTCAGGTCGCCGAGCTCGCGCGCGGCCTTGATCCGTGCCGCCATCTCCCTACGGGCCGGGCCCTCGAGCTGCGCGATCTCGGCCTTCAGCGTCGCGATCCCCTCAGCCGTAATCGACTCGCCGCTCGGCTCCGCTCCGTTCATCCGGCCAGCCTGGCAGAAACCAAGCTCCCCTGTGGCACCATTTCCCGATGGCGCCCGCCAAGAGACTCCCGGTGCCGGCCGCTCTGATCGCGTTGCTGTCGCTGTCGGCGGTCGTTCCGCCCGCCGCCGCCCAGGGCGCCCCTCCGGGCGCGCTTCGGGTCGCCGGCCGGGCCCCGAGCCGGCGTTACCTCCCTGGCGCCTCTGCCCGCGCCAGCAGCGCCCGCGTCGCCGATGCGTCGGCCGTGGAAGACCGCACCAACGGGCGCATCTTCGGCGTCGATCCCCGCCAGGGCCCTTACTCCTGCTCGGGAACCTCGCTCAACACCCCGAGCGGTTCGATCGTGCTGACCGCCGGCCACTGCGTCGTCGAGAACGGTAGCTGGGGTCGGGACCTCGTCTTCATCCCCGCCTACGACCACGGACAGCGCCCCTTCGGGACGTTTACGGCCGAAGCCGTCTTCACCACCCCGCAGTGGCGGCACTCGGAAAACGCGGACTTCGACGTCGCCGCGCTGAAGGTGAAGCCGAACCGGCTCGGCACGCTGTCGAGCGTGGTCGGCGCCCGCGGGTATGAGACCGGGAAGTCGAGGTTCTCCGCCTTCCAGATCTTCGGCTACCCGGCCGGGGCCCTCGGCGGCGAAGAACTGCGGTCGTGCCAGACCCACGGTCTCGGCAGCGACCCCCTGACGAACGCCCTCGAAGGACCGCCGACGATGCCAAGCAAATGCAACATGGCGGGCGGCTCGAGCGGCGGCGCCTGGATCGCCGAAGGGCAGTACATCGACGGCGTCACCAGCTACGGCTACACCCACAACTTCAACCGGCTTTACTCGCCGTATTTCGGCGCCGCCATCGGCAGCTTCCTCAGCCGGCTGCCCTGAACCGTCAGTCGCCGCCGTCTTCGCCCAGCAGGGCCGGTGCGAAGGACTTGACTTTGGCGCCGTTCGCCATCGCGAGGTGGGAGAGGCCGAAGAGATCCTCGGTCGAGCGCAGCAGCGAGTACGGGTCGTATGGCGTGGCGTCGGTCGAGCCGCGCGTCACGTAGCGGGAGAGCAGCAGCGCCCCGACCTGGGGTGGTGTAGGGGTGGGAGTCGCGGTCGCGGTCGGGTCCGGTGGGTTCGCCTCGTCGAAGGTGACGATCAGGAGGCCGTCCTGCTTGTAGGCAGGCGAAGCGAGGATCTTCGGCACCCATTGCGAGAGGAAGGCGTCGGCGCTGGCGGCTCCCTCCGGGGCTCCGGCTGGGCACTGGCCGGCGACGCCGGCGTCGCAGAGGTTTGGCGCGATGAACGAGAAGTTCGGCGTCGAGGCGATCTTGCTCAGGTCGTTCCCGAGTTCGGTCAGCGGTACGTCGTTGATCGCGCAGTCGCCCAGGTCGAGCAGCGAGTGGAAGTAGACGAAGGGGTTCTGCCGCGCCGCGTATACGCCCGGCGCCGGCTGGTCGGCCGCGCCGGAGTTTGGGTGGACGCAGTTGTGCGGGGCGCCGGTTTCGTCGACCATCCCATCCATGTAGGCGCGCCAGTGGAGGCGGGCGCTGGTCAGCTGGTCGGCGAGGGTCAGCGTTTCGACCGGGTACACGCACCCCGACCCGGCGACGACGCCCTTGCGGTTGGGCGCGGTGTTCAGGGGGAATTCGGCATAGGTCGAGCAGTTGGCCTGGGTCGAGGGGTTGGGCGGCTGCCCGCCGATCGCCGCGATCTCGTTGGGAAGGCCGGTGCTGCCGAGCAGCGAGTAGCCGGACAGCAGCTCGCTCTGGGGGCGGAGCGTCGTCGCCAGGTAGGGCATCTGCGGAGCGGCGCCAAAGGCGGCTTCGTAGCCGGGGCTGGCCAGGGAGATGACGAAGACATGCTTGATCCGGCCCGCTTCGGGGGTGGGGGTAGATGGCACGGTCGGGGTGCTGGGCGTGGCGGGGTGGCTCGCCGGCCTACTCGCCGCCGGAGCGGAGCTCGGTGCCGGTGAGGCGAGCGGTCCGCCGGCCGTCGTCGCCGAGTTGCCCGCAGGTTGTGCGGAGCGGCCGGCCGGTCCGGCGGGAGGGGACTGGGAGGGTCCCGCGGCCGGACTGGTTGCAGCCGGAGAGTTGTCGGAGGCGAGGCTGCGGCCGAGCAGCGCCGCCAGCGGCCCGTTGTCGGCCGGGTTCGTCATCGCGCTGGCGACGATCGCCGAGGTGGCGACCAGCGAGGAGGCGACCAGCAGGCTGAAGCGCTTGCCGGTCAGCGTCGCGGCAGCCGCGATGGCGCGGTGGAAGGGACGGGTCAGGGCGTTCACCCAGCCGCTCCCTCTGGGACCAGGGACTGACCGCACTGGGCGCAGAACCGCACCGCGTGTCCGTGGGGGGAGCCGCAGCTCGGGCACATCCCGGCCGCGTCGGAGCGTTCCAGCTCCAGCACCCGCTCGACCGCCAGCAGCTCGGCGTCGACTCGCTGCAGCTCCGCCGCCTTGCGGGTCAGCACGTCCATCCGCACGTGGTCGCGGATCGCCATCTCGTAGAAGGCGCCGCCGAGGTCGGCCTGCATGATCGTGAACTTCTCCAGCAGCCGGTCGCGCTGGGCAAGCAGGTCGGTGTTCTCCTCTTGCTCCTCGACGGGCGCCAGGGCGGGCTTGGGGGCCGCCGCCGGGCGGCGTAGGAGATCCGTGAGCGGCCTCATGGCTTCCCCGCGGTCGGCAGGGCCGGCGCCGAGTTGGGGTTGCCTCCGACGACGACCACGTCGGGCAGGGTGGTCTGGGCCTTGATGTAGTTCTGCCCCGTCTGCCTGACGTTGCCTTCGACCAGCTTCGTGTCTTCTTCGGTTGTCTTCTTGGTCGGCTTGTAGCCGGTCACCTGGTGGATGACTCCGTGTTCGGTCTTGGCGACCACCCTGCCCCCGCCCTTGGTCGACTTGTTCGCCTTCTGGTGGCCGGCTTTCGCCTTCCTGGTCGTCGAGGCCGTCGTCTCCGTCCCGGCGGAGGTGGTGGCGACCGCGGCGTTCTGGTGGCGCAAGGCGTCGAGCAGCGCCTGGTCGTTGCCGCTCGAGTTGCTGTGGCCGACGACGACCCCG
>DATMRN010000106.1:0-12442 GCA_035566275.1 Solirubrobacterales bacterium
CGAACTCGCCAACCAGCTCTACCTCAACGCCCAGTTCTCGATCGCGCTCGGCTTCCTGGTCTGGCTCTACCTGTTCCGCAACGAGTCCTATTACTTCGTGCGCAACATGTTCGTCGTCTCGATGGGCCTGGCGCTGATCGGTTACACGCTCTATCCGACCGCGCCGCCGCGGATGTTCCCCGAACACGGCTTCGTCGACACGATCGACGACTTCTCCAACGTCAACCACGACTCCTCGCTGGCGAAAATCTTCATCAACCCCTACGCAGCCGTGCCGAGCATGCACTGCGCCTTCGCGATGATGATCGGCGGCACCGGGATGATGGT
The DNA here is from genome assembly GCA_035566275.1 of Solirubrobacterales bacterium. Classification (GTDB taxonomy): domain Bacteria; phylum Actinomycetota; class Thermoleophilia; order Solirubrobacterales; family 70-9; genus DATMRN01. The sequence goes on from DATMRN010000106.1 coordinate 328, forward strand.
CTCGCGTCACCGGCTCACGCGAGCCTTCTGGGCCATCTGGCCACTGCTCATCGCCTGGGTCGTGATCGTCACCGCCAACCACTACTGGGTGGACGTGGCGCTCGGCTGGATGGTCGCTGCCGCCTCGGCGCTGGTCGCCGCCCGCCTCCTGGCCCGCGCCCGGCCCGAGGCCTGGGCCTGGCGGTCGCGCTCGCCGCAAGAAGCCGAGGCATAGCCCCCGCGATAGCCTCACGCCAATGGAATCTTCGGCGCCCCCAAGGGCCCCGGGCGGTCGCCGCAACGGCCGCCAGGCAGGCCGCAACGGGCAGGAGCTCCGGGCCTACGCCCGCGACCGCCTGATCGAGTCCAGGCTGACCCCCAACGCGATCTCGATGGTGGGCCTCTCGCTTAACCTGGTCGCGGCGGTCCTTGTCACCCAGCGCCTCTTCTTTCTCGCCGGCGTCGCCTTCATCGTCGGCTCCGTGATGGACACGCTCGACGGGCGCTACTCGCGGATGTCCGGCAAGGGCACCCTGTTCGGGGCCTTCCTCGACTCGACCCTGGACCGGATCGAGGAGGGCGTCGTGCTCGCCGCGGTCGCCGGCTACTTCGCCGCCAACGGCCAGGACTTCGCCGCCGCGATGTGTGTGGTCGCGGTGCTCGGCTCGCTGATGGTCTCCTACACCAGGGCGCGAGCCGAGGCGCTGGGGGTCGAGTGCAAGGTCGGCTTGGCGACGCGGCCGGTCAGGGTGGTGCTACTTTCGCTCGGCTTGGTCTTTGCAAAGGGCGCCGGGCTCGGCCATTTCGAGCTGCTGGCGCCGGCGATCTACGCGATCGCGGCCCTGACCATAGTCACCGTGGTTCAACGGGTATGGCATGTTCGAAACGAGCTCTCCAGAGAAGCATCCGGCGTCCCCGGTGACGGCGGCGGCCACGCGGATGAGCTGTAACCCCAGATGGAGCGCCGGGTGTGTTGTGCCATCCAGCGCGATCGAGGAAGGACTTCCAATTCATGAGTGAGAGCAACGGAACCAACGGTGCCGTTCGCCCGGACGAGAAGGTCCGCGTCGCGATCGTCGGCGTCGGCAACTGCGCAAACGCCTTCGTCCAGGGCGTCGAGTACTACAAGGACGCCGACCCCTCCGAGCAGGTCCCCGGCCTGATGCACGTCGATCTCGGCGGCTACCACGTCCGCGACATCGAGTTCGTCGCCGCCTTCGACATCGACGTCGAGAAGGTCGGCAAGGACCTCTCCGAGGCGATCTGGTCGGGCCAGAACGACACGATCAAGTTCGCAGACGTGCCGAGCCTCGGGGTAAAGGTCGAGCGGGGCATGACCCACGACGGCCTCGGCAAGTACCTGAAGCAGAAGATCACGAAGGCCCCCGGGGAGACCGCCGACATCGTCGGCATCCTCGAGCAGGCCAGGGCCGACGTGCTGGTCTGCTACCTGCCGGTCGGCTCCGAGCAGGCGACCAAGTGGTACGTGGAGCAGGCGCTGGCCGCCGGCGTCGGCTTCGTCAACTGCCTCCCTGTCTTCATCGCCCGCGAGGACTACTGGGACAAGCGCTTCCGCGAGGCGGGGCTGCCGATCATCGGCGACGACATCAAGTCCCAGGTCGGCGCGACGATCGTCCACCGCCAGCTCGCCCGCCTCTTCCACGACCGCGGTGTCCGCATGGAGCGCACCTCCCAGCTCAACGTCGGCGGCAACATGGACTTCTTCAACATGCTCGAGCGCGAGCGGCTGGACTCGAAGAAGATCTCGAAGACCAACGCGGTCACCTCGATCATGGGCCACGAGCTGCCCGAGGAGGACGTCCACGTCGGTCCCTCCGACTACGTCGCCTGGCTGACCGACCGCAAGTGGGCGCACATCCGGCTCGAGGGGAAAGCCTTCGGCGACGTGCCGCTCAATGTCGAGCTGAAGCTCGAGGTCTGGGACTCGCCCAACTCGGCCGGCGTCGTCATCGACGCGGTGCGGACGATCAAGCTGGCGCTCGACAACGGCATCGCCGGCCAGCTGGACGGCCCCTCCAGCTACCTGATGAAGTCGCCGCACACCCAGCGGCCCGACGACGAGGCCCGTGAGCGGACCGAGGAGTTCATCTCCGCCAACGCGCGCGGCAAGTCCCCGGTGGCCGGGGCGACGAAGGCGCCGGCGGACGAGACCAAGGCCGAGGCCTGATTTAAGAGCCCGCCGCGCGCGGGCTCTTATGCTGCTTGCTCGTGCCGGCCGAGCCCCTCTCGATCGCCCAGGTGACGCCCCATCGACGGGGCGTCGAGAACCCGGTCAACGAGTTCGTCGAGCGAGTCTCCGAGGAGTTGAAGCGGCGCGGCCACCGGGTCCTGGTCGCCGGCTATGGGGACCGGGTCAAAGAGCGGCTGCACGCGACCCCACTGGACATCGTCCACGTCCACGAGCCCTTCGCCCCGCGCGTCTCCTCGACGGCGCTGCGCCATTCCTTCTCGCTCAACGTCGCCACTTTCCACGCTCCCCAGGAGCGGGTGCTCTCGACCCAGGTCGCCCGCCCTCTGGTCGAGATCCTCTTCGGCCGCCTCGACGCCCGTACCGTCACCGCCCCGGCCACCGCCGAGCTGCTGAAGCGCTACTTCCCCGCCGACTACGAGCTGGTCGAGCCGGGCGGCCCGGGCCGCGACTGGGGCGAGGTGGCCGACCGGCTCGAGACCCTCTACCGCCGCCTCGCCGCTCGCCGCCACGACCCGGCCGGCAACCCGGAGGTTCGCCGCCGCATCTCCCGCCGCAGGCTGATCGAGGTCGACCTCCACATGCACACCGACCACTCCCCGGACTGCGCGACGCCAGTCGACGTGCTGCTCAACACCGCCCGCGACCGCGGCCTCGGGGCGATCGCGATCACCGACCACAACGAGGTCTCCGGGGCGCTGGAGGCGCGCCGGATCGCCGAGGAGATGGGAGACATCAAGGTGATCGTCGCCGAGGAGGTGAAGACCGCCGAGCAGGGCGAGGTGATCGGCCTCTTCCTCGAGGAGAAGATCCCGCGCGGCTTGACGATGGCGGAGACGATCGCCGAGATCCGCCGCCAGGGTGGGCTCGTCTACGTGCCGCACCCCTTCGATCGCTTCCACTCGGTGCCCGACTACGAGCACCTGATCGAGATCGTCGAGCAGGTCGACATCCTCGAGGTCTTCAACCCGCGGGTGGCGCTGACCGCCTTCAACGAGGAGGCGGAGCGCTTTGCCCACAAGTACCGGATCGTCCCGGGGGCGGGCTCCGACAGCCACGTCGCCCAGGGGCTGGGAAGCGTGCGGGTGCGAATCCACGACTTCGACGGGCCGGCGGAGTTCCTCGAGGCGATGCGCGACGCCGACATCACCCGCAAGCACAAGAACCTCGTCTACGTGCAGGCGCTGAAGCTGCTGCAGACGGCCGGGCGGCCGAAGGCGCCGAAACGCCGCGTCCCCGACGCCAAACCGGTGCGTGGCGGGAGACCCCGTAGGCGCGTTTAGGTGATGGGCTCGGCGAGCAAGAGCTGATGCAGGCGGGCAGCCGGAAAGGAGCCGCGACCGGCCCGTCAAAGAGATCGTCGGCGATGCCGACCACCGACGACGAGATCAGAGAGAAGTACCTGGAGCGCGCGATCCGCGAGCTCAACCAGCTGACCCACGAGCTGCAGGAGTGTCCGCACTGCCCGCGCGGCAAGCTGATGCCGGTGCTCGGCTCCGGCCACCCGCAGGCCGACATCTTCATGCTCAAGCACGCCCCCGCGGCGGCCGAGATCGAGGAGGGGGTCGCCTTCTACGGGCGGGCCGGCAACGCGCTGATGAAGAGCTTCAAGCGGCTCGGGATCGACCCGCTGGTCGTCTACGGCACGCTCTGCGTCAAGTGCCCGATAGCGGAGCCCGACCTGGCCGCCGAGGAGTGCGTGCGGCGGCTGGTCGAGGAGATCGCGATCGTGCAGCCGAAGATCCTGGTGGTGATGGGGGAGCCGGCGCTGCGCGCCCTGAACCGGCTTGAGCTGCCGCTCTCGCGCCCGATCGAGCAGCGCGAGGGGGAGATCCAGGCCTTCACCCCGACGATCGACGCTCTCTACGTCCCCGACATCGACGACTCGCTGGATGAGGAGGGCGCAAAGCAGCGCTTCTGGCGGGCGTTCCGGATGCTTGGGGAGTGGTACGAGGACCTGCCGCCTTATTAGCGGGGGGAGGGACCGGGTGCCCCTCCGGCTTGCTGGGATTTTCGCCTTTGACGGGGCGTCTCTCGCTGAGTGGCCGGTGCGAAAATCAGGACGCCGCTGCGCCGGAGGGGCACCCGGTCCCTCCTCTACGGGTTCAGGGGGCGGCGGCTTCGGCCAGAGCGAGCATCGGCTCGACCTTTGCTGAGGCCAGGCCCCTGACCACGATGGTGTCGAGCGCCTTGTAGGCGGCTAGCTGGGACTGGGCGCCGGAGGTGTCTGGGGCGGCTACGCCTACCGTGCCCTCGGGCTCGGCGAGGCGGGCGAAGTGGTTGCGGTAGCCGTCGTGGAGGTCGCGGTAGAAGGACTCCTCTTTGGCGAGGCGGTCGGCCGCGTCGGGGCCGACGGCGGTGCGGACGTAGCCAAAGACCGGCGGGGTGTCGCGACCCGCCTCGCGGGCTCCCGCCTCTACCTTCTCGCGGGCGCCGGCGGCGAAGGCGGGGGTCATCCAGTTGAAGAAGGCGCCGTCGTACTCGGCGCCGGCGAGCGCGCACATCTTCGGGCCCATCGCGGCGAGGACGAGCCGCACGCCCGGCAGTCGCTCGCGCAGCTCCGAGAGGGACTCGCGCATCCTCGTCAGCGGCTTCTCCGAGAAGCCGGCGCCGACTCCCAGCCAGAGCCGCTCCCGATCCAATCCCAGCCGCTCGACATCGGCGGCGATCTGCTCCGGCGAGGTGCGGTCGAGGGCGATCACGGCGACGCCGAGATCGAGTCGCGGCGCCGCGGCGCCGAACTCGGCCAGCGTCTCCAGCCCCTTCGCGCCGGGGTGGTCGTTGGACCACATCGAGGCGTAGCCCAGCTCCGCGGAGCGGGCGGCGAGCGGCCGCGCCACCTCCGGGTCGAGCCCCGCCGCTACTCCGAACCCTCGGCTACTCACGGTCGAAAAGCGCCACGCACTCGATGTGCGGGGTCTGGGGGAACATGTCGACCGGCTTCACGCGGCTCAGCCTATAGCCGGCTTCGGTGAGCTGAGCGGCGTTCGGGGCGAGCGTCGTCGGGTTGCAGGAGACGTAGACGATCCGCGGCGACTCGCACTCGATCACCCGCCTCACGATCTTCTGGGAGAGCCCCGCCCGGGGCGGGTCGATGACGACGACGTCGGGCTTGCCGGCCTGCTCGATCAGCGGCCGCACCCCGGTGCGCGCGTTGGCGGCGAGGAAGCGGGCGTTCCCGATCCCGTTGCGCTCCGCGTTGCGCTCCGCGTCGGCGATCGCCTCCTCGACGATCTCCAGCCCCCAGACCTCGCCGGCCCGCCCCGCCATGGTCAGCCCGATCGTGCCGATCCCGCAGTAGAGGTCGAAGACCCGCTCCCTGCCGCTGAGACCGGCGAACTCGGCGACGACCGCGTAGAGGCGCTCGGCCATCTCGGTGTTGGTCTGGAAGAAGGCGCCGTGGGACATCTCCAGCTTCAGCCCGCACAGCTCCTCGCGCAGCCGCTCCTCGCCGAGCGCCCCGGTCGGGCCGTCGGTGCCGCCGGAGGATCCCTCGATCGCGGTGTGGAGGTCGACCGGGGGCTTGGGGAAGCGGGCGGGGGAGGTGACGAGGCGGGTTTGAACCTGCCCGGTGCGGCGTCCCTCCCGGACCACCAGGTTACGGAGCGTGCCCTTCTCGGCACGGCGGTCGTAGGCGGGGATCGACTCCAGCCGCGCCCAATCGCGCACCTCGTTGCGGGCCGCGTTGCCGGGCTCCGAGGCCAGCAGGCAGTCCTCGACGTCGACGATCAGGTCCCAGCGCCCGCGCGCGTGGAAGCCGAGGGTGGGGTCGCCCTCGTCGTCCTGACCGAAGGAGTACTCGAGCTTGTTGCGGTAGCGCCACTGCTCGACCGCCGGCTCGATCTCCTCCAGCTCGAAGCCGTCGAGGCCGCCGAGCCGCCGCAGCGCGTCGTCGACCTGCTCCCGCTTGTTGGCGAGCTGGCGCTCGTAGGGGAGGCCCTGCCAGGGCGCGCCGGGGCAGGGCTCGCCGCCGTGGGTGCAGCTGTCCGCGACGCGGTCGGCTCCGGGGCGGAGCAGCTCCACTGCTCTCGCCTCGGCGAAGCGTCGCTTGGCTTTCGTCACCTCGGCCCGCACCCGGTCGCCCGGCAGCCCGCCGGCGACGAAGACGACGTAGCCGCCGGCGCGGGCGACGCCGCGCCCGCCGAAGGCGAGCGAGTCGATCTCGACCTCGAGCAGCTCGCCGCGGCGCGCGGCGCGGGCCGCCGGGCGCTCACCGGTGGCCTGCCCCATCTAGCTCAGCTTCTTACGGGCCCGCCGCGCCGCCTGAGTGGCCTGCTTGCGGACCGGCTCGGCTCGACCGCCGACCTCTTTGCGGGCCTGTTTGATCACTCTCTCCAGCTCCTTCAACAGGCCGTCGGTGTGCCTGCGGCCCCGGTTGAGGAGATCGGAGAGCATCTTCTCGGCGTCACCGCGGGTCATCCGCCCCCGTCGCACGGCGTCGTCGACGACCTCCTGGAGGCGGTCGCGGCTCAGCGTGACGCTGCGCTCGAGGCTCTCGCGGAACTGCTCGACGCTCTTGTCGAGTCCGCCCGAGGCGCCGGAGCGGCGTTGCGGCGCGGCTTTTTTGGCGCCGCCCGTTTTGCGGCTCGCCCCTTTTTTCGTCGCCGGTTTGCGCCCGGTGGCCTTTTTCCTGGCGCCTGAGCCGGCTTTGGCTTTTTTCTCGGCCATCTGGTGTTGCCTCCTCAAGAACGTTTGTGCGCGGGTGTGACAGTGACTATGTCAATTTCCCTCATCGCCGGTTGCAAATCGCGCTTCGACAGGGGTGTGGTCGGAGAGGCGCAGGGCACGCTCGCCCTGGCGAACCTCGCGCCGCTCGGGCGGCCAGGAGGTGGGTGGCTGGAGCACCTCCATGCCGCGGGCCAGCAGGTGGTCGATCGCTCGGGGCGCGGTCGGCGGCGCCAGGCCGAAGCGCTCGCGCAGCTGATCGAAGACGTCCGGATTCTCGGCTGGGCGCAGGTTGAGGTCGCCGCCGAGCAGGAGCGGACGCTCCCCGGCCCACTCGATCGCGGCGCCGGCGGCGAGCAGCACGTCCTCGGCGGCCAGCTCCGGGAAGTCGCTGGTCGCGTGCAGGTTGGCGACGCAGAGCCCCGATGCGGTGCGGGTGAAGGCCATCGCCCGGCGCTCCGGCTTGCCCTCGTGGATCGCCAGCGCGCGCCGCTCGACGATGCCGCCGAGCGGGCCGGACGGGCGGACGAGGGTGAGGTTGGAGCCTCCCTCGCCGGAGGCGATCAGGTCGGGGTTGAGGCGAGCGGCCGCCGCTCGCAGCCAGCCGAGCCGGTTCCGGGAGGTCAGCACCCGGTGCGCCTCGGCGTCGCAGGCGTCGGCGAGCGGCCAGATGAAGCGTGGCGGCGTCTCCTGCAGCAGCGCCACGTCCCACTCGGCGCCCGCGAGCATCGACGCGAACTCGGCCTCGAGGCCGTGGTTGACCTGCGCGTGGGTCGTGTTGCGCTCGGTGATCCGCAGCAGCCGCGAGCGCCAGGTGAAGAGCGCCGGGTCCGGCGGGAAGTCGCGCCCGTGAAAGAGGTTCCAGGCGATCGCGGTGAAGTCCACGCCCGTAGTATCAGCGAGCTTGAAGCGGGATTTCCTCACAGGCGAAGAGCTGGGCGCGTTCGAGCTGGGCAAGCTGCTCGACCGGGCGCTGGAGCTGAAAGCGGGGCGGCGCGACGGGGTGGGCGCCGCCGCCCTGACCGGGCGCAGCGTCGCCCTCTTCTTCGAGAAGCCCTCGACCCGGACACGGATCTCCTTCGAGGTCGGCGTCGCCGAGCTGGGAGCGACGCCGGTCGTCCTGCGCGGCGACGAGCTGCAGATCTCCCGCGGCGAGTCGGTCGCCGACACGGCGCGGGTGCTGTCGCGCTACGTCGACGCGATCGTGATCCGCTCCGGCTCCCATGAGGCGGTCGCCGAGCTGGCCGCCGCGGCCGAGGCGCCGGTCGTCAACGGGCTTACCCCGTCGCACCACCCCTGCCAGGCGCTCGCCGACCTGCTCACCCTGCGCGAGCGCTTCGGTGACCTCTCCGGCCTGCGCCTCGCCTACGTCGGCGACGGCAACAACGTCGCCCGCTCGCTGGCGATCGCGGGGGAGCTGGCCGACGTGGAGGTCGTGGTCGCGGCGCCACCCGGCTACCAGCTCGAGGAGGGCCACGGCGCCAAGCTGACCGGCGACCCGCGCGCGGCGGCCGACGGCGCCGACGCGATCTACACCGACGTCTGGGTCAGCATGGGCGACGAGGCGGAGGCCGAGCGCCGCCGCGCCGACCTGGCGCCGTTCCGCGTCGACGCCGACCTGCTCGCCGCCGCCAAGGACGGCGCCGTGGTCCTGCACTGCCTGCCCGCCCACCCGGGCGAGGAGATCGCGGCCGACGTCCTCTACGGCGATAGGTCCGCCGTCTGGGATCAGGCCGAGAATCGCCTGCACGTCCAGAAGGCGCTGCTGGAGATACTGCTCGAGGGCTAACCGACCGCCGCCTTGTACCCGCACATCCATATCGGCCCGCTGACGCTGCAGACCTTCGGCCTGATGTTCGCGCTCGCCTTCCTGGCGGCGGGGGCGCTGGTCGCGAAGCGGCTGAAGGAGATCGGCAAGCCGTCTGACTGGGCCTATGAGATCGGCTTCGCGGCGCTGGTCGGCGGCATCGTCGGCTCGCGGGTCTACTTCCTCGTCCAGAACTACAGCAGCGTCAGGCACGACCTGCTCGGCACGCTCTTCTCCGGGTCCGGCCTGGTCTGGTACGGCGGCGCGATCGGCGGCGCCCTCGCCGTCCTGCTCTGGGCCTGGTACCGCAATTTCCTCGGCCTCGCCCTGCTCGACCTGGCGGCGCCGGCCCTGGCTTTGGGCTACGCGATCGGCCGCTGCGGCTGCCAGCTCTCCGGCGACGGCGACTACGGCAAGCCGTGGAACGGGCCCTGGGCGATGGCCTACCCGCACGGCACCGTCCCCACTGATCGCACCGTCCACCCGACGCCGGTCTACGAGACGTTGGCGATGGGCCTCGGCGCCTGGATCCTCTGGCAGCTCCGCGACCGCTTCCGCGCCGGCGTCCTCTTCGCGATCTATCTGCTCTACGCGGGGACCGAGCGCTTCCTGGTCGAGTTCATCCGCCGCAACAGCGACACCGCGCTCGGCCTCACCTCGGCGCAGCTGGAGAGCCTGGGGATGATGGTCGTCGGCACGATCTGGATCTACGCCGTGAAGCGCCGCTACGGTAGCCTCGGCCGTCCCGATGCAACCCCCGCAGGCATCCCCGAGCAGGCCGCCCGAGCCTGAAACCCTCCGCGCCGCGGTGGAGGCTGCCGCTGAGGCGATCGGCGCGGCCGGATGCGAGGAGCCGCACGCCGACGCCGACGCCCTGGTCGCCGACGCCCTCGGCATCGGCATCGAGGAGCTGTCGCGCGACGGCGCCGGTGAGCTGACGCCGGAGCTGGCGAGCGCGATCGAGGAGCGGGTGCGCCGGCGGGCGGGCCACGAGCCGCTGGCCTACATCCTTGGCCGCGCGCCCTTCCGCGAGATCGAGGTCGCCGTCGACTCCCGGGTCCTGTGGCCCCGTCGCGAGACCGAGCTGCTGGTGGAGGTCGCGGTGGAGCTGCCCGAGGACGCCCGTGTGCATGAGGTCGGCACCGGCTCGGGGGCGATCGCCTTGGCGCTGCTCAGCGAGCGCCCGGACCTGCGCGTTACCGCCTCCGATCTCTCGCCGGAGGCCGCGGAAGTGGCTCGCGAAAACGCCGAGCGGCTGGGCCTCGAGCTTGAGGTGGTGGTCTGCGAGGGGGTTCCGGACCCGCTCCTGGAGGAGGAGGTCGATCTGCTCATCGCCAACCTTCCCTACGTCACCGACGCGACGATCTTCGACCGCTCTCCTGAGATCCGGCGCGAGCCGAGGATCGCGGTCACCGGCGACTGCGGCAAGGACGGCCTCGGTGTGATCCGCAGGCTGATCGGCGAGACGCCGGCTGGCTGGCGGATGGCGCTCGAGCACGACACCCACCACGGTCCCGCGATGCGGAAGCTGCTGCGCGACGCGACGACGATGCGGGACTACATGGGTGGCGATCGAGTTACCGTCGGCCTGGCCCCATGAGCGCGGAGCTCGCAAGCATCCATATCTGGTTCCTTTGCGCCGCGAGCGGAGCGCGAAATTTGTGATGAGTGAGGCCCCGCCGCGGGCGGAGCCCCCGGCGGGCTCGACGGAGGCCGAGCGGCGGGGCAAGGTCGAGCGCCTGCGGGCGGAGGGCATCGACCCCTTCCCGCGCTCCTTCCCCGACCGTGCCAGGATCGCCGAGATCCACGCCGCCCACGATCCCGAGGCGCTGGGCGAGGGCGAGCACGGCGAGTGGTCCTACCGGGTCGCCGGCCGGCTGACCGGTCGCCGCGGGCACGGCAAGACGACCTTCTTCGACGTTCGCGATCTCTCCGGGACGATCCAGGCCTACGCGCGCCTCGATGCGCTTGGACAGGAGGCCTACGACCGGATCGAGGACCTCGACATCGGCGACATCGTCGGGGTCGAGGGCGACCTCCACGTGACCAAGCGCGGGCAGCTGGCGCTCAGCGTGCGGGAGTGCGTCCTGCTCGCCAAGGCGCTGCGCGACCCGCCCGACCTCTTCCACGGCATCTCCGATGTCGAGACGCGCTACCGGCAGCGGGAACTCGACCTGATGGCGAACGAGCGCTCGCGCGAGGTGTTCGCGCTGCGGGCGAAGGTGCTGGCGGCGATCCGCGACCACATGAACGAGCGCGGCTACGTCGAGCTTGAAACGCCGATCCTGCAGCGGCTCACCGGCGGCGCCGCGGCGCGTCCCTTCAAAACGCATCACCACGCGCTCGACCGCCACCTCTTCCTTCGCATCGCGACCGAGCTCTACCTCAAGCGCGCCATCGTCGGCGGCTTCGAGGACGTCTACGAGCTCGGCAAGTTCTTCCGCAACGAGGGGATGTCGCCGCAGCACAACCCCGAGTTCACGATGCTGGAGTGGTTCGTCAGCGGCGCCGACTACAACGGCGTGATGGAGTTCGCCGAGGAGCTCGTCGCCGGCGTCGTCGAGCGGGTGCTCGGCACGACCAAGGTCGAGCGCGACGGCGAGACGATCGACTTCGCGACGCCCTGGAAGCGGGTCACCGTGCGAGACGCGATCGAGGAGGAGACCGGCGTCGACATCCTCGAGTCCAGCCGCGACGAGCTGGCCGAGCTGGCGGGGGAGGACGCCGCGCCGGGCGACGACTGGGCCGGGTTGGTCGACACCCTGCAGGGCAAGCTGGTCGAGCCGAAGCTGACCCAGCCCACCTTCATCGTCGACTTGCCGCTCGACATCTGGCCGCTGGTCAAGGCCCACCCCGAGCACCCGGAGCTGCTCGGCGAGGCGTTCGACGGGATCGTCGCCGGGATGGAGATCGTCGGCGGCGGCACCGACATCAACGACCCGATCGAGCAGCGACGCCGCTTCGTCGAGCAGCGCGAACGGCAGGAAAAGGGCGCCGAGGACGACCCGCACCCCCACGACGAGGAGTTCGTGCGAGCCCTCGAATACGGAATGCTCCCAGCCAGCGGCTGCGGACTGGGGGTGGACCGCCTGATGATGATCCTCACCGGCTCGAAGACCCTCCGAGACGTGATCCTTTTCCCCTCGATGCGCGAGGCGCCGGGCGAGTAAATCACCGCCGATGGGCCTAAAACCCACCTTATATGGTGGGAAATCGGCCCATCGGCCCTCCGGCGCCGGGAACCCGAGCGCACAACGCGGCGAACAGCCCGACGGCAACCAGGGCGCCGAGCCAGTGCAGGCCGAAGACGACGGCAATCGCGCTGACCACGCCCGCCAGCACCGCCTGGAACAGCGTGGGTCCGACCGGCAGCCCCACGATCCGAGCCGTAACCCAGGCGCAGAGCAGCCAAGCAGCCGGCCCCGCCAGCCACCCCCAATCCACGAAGAACCCGT
>DATMRN010000107.1:0-5793 GCA_035566275.1 Solirubrobacterales bacterium
TGCTGGTTCCCCAGACCCCCTCGGGCATGGGGTCACTCACCCAGCGCGACCGCATCCTCGGCTCGGTCGAGACGGTGATCGTCCACGCCCTCAACGACCCGGGCACCCTCGCCGAGCTGGGCGGGATGAAGCGGGTCATGGAACTCACCCATCGCTACGAAGACGGCGTCTACGCCCGTCAGGGCCACGCCCGCCAGGAGCCGCGCTTGAAGGTCGACCCCGACGAGATCCGCCGCCTTGCCACGGGGAGCGCCTGGGTCATTCGCCGCGGCCGGGCGGCGAAGGTCGCGATCGAGCGCGCGCCGGGCGGCGAGAGGGCGCTACTGCCCGAGCCGCAGCCGCTCGACCTGCCGCTGGAGCGGGCCGAAGTCGCCGCGCCGAAGGAGATCTCCTACCTCGATGAGGAGGAGTGAGGAATGGCGGTTGAGGTAAGAGACCCGAGGCCCGCGGCATGTGACGGCAGCGCCACCCGAGCGCGGGGGCGGCCTCGCCTTCTCGCGCCGGAGCCGTGGGAGTTCGAGCTGCTGCGCCTGATCGCCGAACAGGGGGCGATCCCCTTCGACCAGTTGGCGCGCTTCCTCGAGGGCGACGAGCGCCAGGCCGCGAGCATGGTCAAGCACCTGACCAAGGTCGGCTACGCCGACTACGGCCGCTTCCTGCACGGAGAGCCGCACTGGGCCTGGCTCACAGGCCGCGGAGCTCGCCTCTCGGCCACCGGCTTCGCCGCCCGACGCCCCAAGGTCGGCGCGATGGCGCGGATGCGGGCGGTCAACGAGGTCCGGTTGCACATCGCCCGCCGCGCCCCCGAGGCGCGCTGGATCGGCCCGCGCAGCGTCGTCCGCGAACAGGGAAAGACGGGTTACCGGCCCAACGCCGTGGTCGAGATCGGCTCAGAGCGCCACGCGATCGTCGTTCACCTCCGCGCCGGCGACCAGGAGCGCACGCGAGACATCATCGAGACCCACATGGCTCGCTACGACGCCCTGATCGCCTTCGCCAAGCCGGTGCCGCTTGCGGTCCTCAAGCGATTGCAGTCTCAAAACCACTGGCCGAAGCTGGTGATCCGCCCGATCCCCACCCCGCCATGAGCCGCATCTCGCAATGCTGCTCATGGCGCCAAATCCTCCGCGCCCGCAGCGGGCTGCTTGCGCGAGGCGACCCCTCGCCGTACAATCGGTGCCGTTCGGAAGTCCGCTCGCCGGGCTCCGCAGGGAAAGATTTCGCACCGTCACCGGCCCGATTTGGCCCGGCACACCGCGCCCGGCAACCCCGCCGCGCCGCTTCGCCCTGGCCACTCGCAATCGCTTCGATCTGTCTGTCTCCATGACATACTGTTGTCGAGATGACATCTAAGGCCACCACAGACAAAGCGGCTTCGGGCCTCGCGACCGCCGACAGCCTCAGCACCGCCGAGGCGAAGCGGCGCTTCTCCGAGCTTCTCGACCGGGTCGGCGAGGGAGAGCGCTTCCTCGTCTCCCGCCGCGGCCGCCCGGCGGTGGCGCTCGTGCCGCCTGAGCCCGAGCTGCTGGGGCCGCGGCGCGAGCCCCCGCGCGGCCTCGCGACCCTCGCCGGCGCGCTCGCCGAGTGGGACGACCTCGACGCCGACGTCGCTGCGATCTACGCCGCGCGCCGGGCCAGTCAGGACCGCCCAGCCCCCGACCTCGACTGAGCCCCGGCGTGTACTGCTTCGACACCGACGTGCTCAGCGCGACGATGCGCCGCGAGCCCGACCTGGCGCTGATCCGCCGCCTCGCCGAGCTGCCGCCCTCCGAGCAGTTCACCACCGCGATCACGCTCGGCGAGTTGCTCTACGGCGCCGAGCGGCGCGGCAGCGCCCGCCTGCGCGCCCATGTCCGCGAGCTTCTCGCTGGCGCGCTCACCGTCCTTCCTTTTGACGAGGCCGCCGCCGAGGTCTACGGATCGCTGCGAGCCCAGCTCGAGGTCAAGGGTCGGTGCCTCGACGAGCCCGACCTGCGAATCGCCTCGATCGCCCTCGCCTGCAACCTCACGCTCGTCACCGCCAACCTCCGCCACTTCGCCCGCATCCCCGATCTCACGGTTGAGAACTGGCTCGTCTGACCGCGGCTTGGCGCCGCCAAGCCGCCCTACGTGGAACTCGCGGGGGCGCAGCCGCGCGGATGTGCTGGAGCTGGTCTTAGAGCGGCTTCTGCGATAGGGCGCGGCGGCGTCCACGGCTTCAGGCTGGCGCTCGCGCAGCGGCGCGCTTCATCGGACAGCGTGCCCGGCGGGGGCCACTTCGCTTGCCGGAATGAGTGCGCTCAGCTACCAGCTAACGCGCGGTTGGCCCGTTCCTCGCTCCAGCGAGGTCATCCAATGGCTCAGCCCCCACGGCTACGACGAATCGGTCAGCTACCAGACCCAGCGCCAGCGGGTGCTGACACCCGGCGAGGTCGCGAAGCTGCCGGCGGGGAATGCGCTGCTGTTGAGGGGGCGGAGTGGGGGCTGATCGGGTTGACGCGGTGGTTTGAGGCGGAGCCGTGGAGACACGCTGCGGGTCGTCAGAATTGCCCCTGGGACACGCATGTAGACGACGCGTTTGTCGCCGTTGACCGCTCCACGTTTTCGGAGAATTCTCGTGGGCGTACATGTACTCAGGAACGGCGGGCGAAGTAGTCCATCCAGGAGCGATCTGTTGGCAGGGGCCGAACCAGCGTGAGAGGTAAGTAGGCACGGGCGGACGCGCGCAGCAGCCGCTCGACACGCCGGCTTGGATCCTCCAGGTGCAAGACGGCGCGCAGATCCTCGTCCATCAGCGCCAGCAAGGTCTGCCGCCCCAGGCCCCTGGCCGGACGCGGAAACCAGCGCGTCGTCCAGTCCTCGAAAAACCGGTCGACGACCCGGCGGCCCTCGTCGGTGTAGCGCCAGTGCTCGCGCTCGTATTCGAGCATCCAGCGCCGGAGCTCCCCAGTCGTCGGCGGCAGACCCCCGAGCGGCATCTGCTCGGCGACGCCGCGCCAGAAGCGCCAGCTCGCCTCGCGCTGGTTGGCCGTGAACGGATCGAACCCGAGATGGCGCCCAATCCGCTCGCCCTCGAAGATCAGCGTCGCCAGGGTGTAGCGCTTCTGCTCCTCGCTGATCGCGAAGCGCGCGTGGATCTGCTCCATGCGGGCGATCGCCGCGCGGCCCCGCGGGCTCGAGTGGCCCCAGTGAAAGAACGCGCCGAACAGGGCCAGCGTGTCGTCGGTGCGGTGCGCGACGTCGCGCAGGTTGGCTCCGCCGCCGCCCCGGTAGACGACGCGGGCGATGCCGGGCACGGCGACCTGGCGAGAGAAGCCGACCAGATAGGCGGCGTGGACGGCGATCGGGTCGCCATAGAGCACCTCGAAGGTGAGCCGAGCCGCCTCCTCGTTGTCTGCAACCGGGTCCAGGGCGGCGATCCGTCGCCTGATCACATAGCCGAGCGGACGGCTGCCCATGGTCCTACCGTTCCTGCCAGCGTCGCTCTATCCCCCGGAGCATCTGCGGGTAGACGACCAGGTGTCGGAACGGCTTGATCGCGGCCATGTAGGCGTTCCCCAGGAAGCCGTTGGGCCGCACGTAGACCGCCATCTGGCCCCGGTAGCCGCCGGTCCCCTCGGGGACCCAGCCGAGGTGGAGGACTCCGTGCATGGTTCGGTTTGCGATCTCGGCGGCGAACTCGTCCTCGGTCAGGTAAAGCGAGGTGAACGGCAAGTTCTCGAACTCCGGTCCAGGTGCGGCACGCAGGTCATCGGGCAGCCGCTCGCGAAGGGTCGCCACCCTCGACCCGAGACCCGAGCCCGGGTCGTCCAGGCCGAGCAGGCCGCCGAGCTTCCAGCGCGCCGACCACAGCGCCCGCGCCGAGCGGGACGGGGTTTTCGCCGGATCGGCTGAGGCGAACCCCTCGACGAGGATCGGGAACTCGTCGGCTCGACCGGGCGTCGGCAGCGCCCAGACATCCTCGAGCCGAAAGTCGCCGGCGAGCTCGTGGATCCGCCAGGGCCTGGAGGTATGCGCCGTGTTCGGGAGCCTCATCGTGGCGATGGGCGGCTCGCGGGCTGTGGGCGGTGGTCTGCCGCGAGCTCGAGCAGGTAGGGAGCGCCGCCCCGGTGAATGTTGCCGATTACGGCCCAAACCACCGGTGCCGTCCTGTGCATCTCGTACTGAAGGAACGTGGTCATCACCAGTCGCTCGTCGTCCAGCCGCCACACCATGTGGCCACGCATCAGCGTGGATCGTGCTTCGAGATGCAGCAAGTCGGGTTCAGACGTCACGATTCGCCAACCGAGGACATGGTTGGGGGAGGCCCACGGACCGAGGCGAAATCCAAGAATCCAGCGGTGCACGAGTAGCAGCGACCGGCGGGTCGGCAAAGGCAGGCGTTCGAAGCCGTCGCGTGCCCATTGCTCGGCTGAGCGTCGGTCTGTCGGGCTCCTCGTGACCTCGAAGGCGTCCGCGTAGTCCGGTGACGCGACGGTAGATGGAGGCGTCTCGGACACCACAACACGGTGCACTCGTCTCCCCGCATTTGAGCGTGTTCTTGAGCGCATCGAGCCCGTCACCAAATAACTCCACCAAGCATTCATCTCTAAGGCTCCATCCATACGGTAGCGTATAGTTGAATGCTAGCATCATCATCGGGAATGTCAGCACCGAACCGAACGCGATAGAGAGGCGATGGCGCCCCCGACCCGAACGCCTCGCAACAGGTGGATCGAAGAGGGGCTGAGCGCCCTTGCCGCCGGCGGCCCGGACGCTGTCCGGATCGAGTCACTGGCCCAAGCATTGGGCGTCAGCAAGGGCGGGTTCTACTGGCACTTCAGCGACCGGAAATCACTGCTCGAGGAGATGCTGAACGCATGGGAGCGCACCTGGGTCGACGAGGTGATCGAGGCCGTCGAGGCCGAGGACGAGGACGCAAGGTCGAGATTGAGGCGGCTGTTTGCGCTGGCCGTCGCCTCGGGCGAGCTGTTGAAGATCGAGCTGGCGATCCGCGACTGGGCCCGGCGCGAGGAGGCGGTTGCCGAGCGATTGCGGCAGGTCGACAACAGGCGAATGAACTACATGCGGTCCCTGTTCGGAGCCATCTGCGAGGACGCCGACGATGTCGAGGCTCGCTGTCTGCTCGCATTCTCACTCTTCATCGGCAGCCACTTCATTACTGCCGATCACGGCGGGCGTAGCCGAGCGGATGTGCTGGAGCTGGCCTTGGAGCGGCTTGCCACCTAAATCGCAGGCCGTGTCGATTTCGATCACCCTCGTTCCCAACCCCCACGACGAGAAGGGCGAGCATGGCGCCCCCTCCTTTCGTAAGGGCACCGGAGCCGGCCCCGACGCCGCCCCGCTGGGGCAAACGGGGGTACCGTTCCTGTTGCATCAAAAACTCGGCTTCGGTGCTGGCCCGGGGGCGTTCCCAGTATCCGCCCGTCAAGCAGCCGAAGCGGCTCAGGAGCAGTTTGAGCGCGACAGCTGCACGGGAAGCCCGGCGCAGGGCCTTCGCCCAACCACAAAAGGACTTGCTCTCGCTCCGAGACATCGCCTCGGCGAGCAGCGCGATTTCGCCTAGCGAGAGCACATCCTGTATTCGCTTTTGAACGACAGCGACTTTCGCCTTGTGGCAGAGTTCGGACTTCCCGACCTTTGAGGCAGATGACAGTTGAGCCGCGGCAGACGAGTAAAGTCACTCCAACCGACCAGTCCACCTACAGAGGAGTGAAGAGTGTCAGAAGTAATAGAGAGCGCCCGCAAGCTGATCGAGTCGCGACTGCGCGAGATCGACTCGGAGACAAGTGGGCTCAGTAGGGCACTTCAGGG
>DATMRN010000108.1:0-18513 GCA_035566275.1 Solirubrobacterales bacterium
CTCGCAAATCTCGATCGCCTCCAGCATCGAGCAGTTGCTGAAGCGCCCGCCACCGATGTTGTAGACGGCAGCGGGGCGGGGCGCTGCGTGGAAGGCGGCGAAGGCGGCGATCAGGTCGGCGCTGTGGATGCTGTCGCGAACCTGCTTGCCGTCGTAGCCGAAGACGGTGTAGGGGGTGCCGGTGACGGTGCACTTCATCAGGTAGGCGAGGAATCCATGCAGCTTGGCGCCGGCGTGTTGGGGGCCGGTCAGGCAGCCGCCGCGGAAGCAGACGGTGGGCATTTCGAAGTAGTACCCGTACTCCTGCACCAGCAGGTCGGCGGCCGCCTTGGAGACACCGAATAGCGAGTGAGTGGAGGCGTCGATCGACATCGAGGTGTCGATCCCACGGTGGTACGGATGGGACTCGGGCAGCTCCAGCCGCAACTCCAGCTCTTCCAGCGGCAGATGGTTGGGCGTGTCGCCGTAGACCTTGTTGGTCGAGCAGAAGATGAAGGGGGCGTCGGGGGAGTGGGCGCGGGACGCCTCGAGCAGGTTGAGCGTGCCGTTGGCGTTGACCGAGAAGTCGGTCTGCGGCTCGCTCGCCGCCCAGTCGTGGGAGGGCTGGGCGGCGGTGTGGACGACCAGCTCGATCCTGCCGGCGTGCTCGCGGAAGATGCGGTCGACCGCGTCGCGGTCGCGGATGTCGGCGTTCTCGTGGCGGAACTCCGGGTGATCCCCGACCAACCGCTCGGTGACATGGGAGGTCGACGCCTCGGGACCGAAGAAGCGAGCCCGCATGTCGTTCTCTATTCCGACCACGTCAAAGCCCTCTGCGATGAAGTGCTCGACAGCCTCCGAGCCGATCAATCCCCCTGCCCCCGTGATGATCGCAACCGGCATTCGCGCCTACTCCCTTCCCCCCGCGGGGGCGTCGATGTTGAGAGCCTGGGCGATCCGCTTCTCGTCCGCCACGATCCACTCGTGGATGTCGGCGAGCACCTGCTCGGCGTTGCGGCGCGGGCGCCACTCGTCCAGGCTGAAGAGTCTCGCGCAGTCGGAGAGGTATATCGGCACGTCTCCCGCGCGCGTTTCCTCGACCGGCTCGATCGGAACCTCGTATCCAGTCAGCTCACGGCAGAGTTCGGTCGTCTCCAACAGCGAGAGGCTGCTATCGCGGCCGCCACCGACGTTGACGGTGCGCCCGTCCCAGGCCTCCCGGTCGAGCAGCTGGCGCTCGACCAGGTCGACCAGGTCCTCGACGTGCAGCAGGTCGCGGACCTGCTTGCCATTGCCGCCGAAGCCGATGTAGCTGAGCGGCTGACGAAAGTGGTGGGCGAGCATCCAGTGAGTGAACACCCCCTGGTCGACCTTGCCCATCTGCCAGGGCCCGGCGATCACACCACAGCGATCGATCACCGCCGGCACGCCGAGGCTGGCCCGGTACTCCTCGATCAGGAGCTCGGCAGCAAGCTTGGTGGCGCCGTAGAGGGTGCGGGGCCCGTCCATCGGGAACTCCTCCGAGATGCCCGCCGGCGAGATGCCCGAAACCTCTTGCTCCTCGGCGATCTCGAAGCGGGTGGGTGCCTCGCTCAGATTGAGACGGCACTGCGGCTCGACCGGGTAGACGCGGCTGGTAGAGAGGAAGACCACGAAAGCACCATCGCGACGGGCCAGCTCGAGACAGTTGTAGGCGCCGGTGAGGTTGGTGTGGACGAGGTAGCCGGTGTCGCCGTCGACGCCGCTCATCACCGACGGCTCCGCCGAGCACTCGATCAGCAACAAGATCGACGGTATCTGCTCCAAGTCCTCAGGGTTGCGCACGTCGCCGCGGACGAACTCCACGCCCGCCTCCTCCAGCCGTGGCAGGTTCAACTCCGAACCCCGCCGGTAGAGGTTGTCGAGCGCCAGAACCTCCCAGTCGGGGTGCCTGGCGGCGAGCGAGACGGCCAGGTTCGAGCCGACGAAACCGGCCCCGCCGGTGATTAGCAACCGATCCATGCGCTACCGCTCGCCCGCCACTCGCTTCTCACGATCCCATACCTACTGTCAGTTGACGCTATCGGACACCACAAGCCTAAGCGGAGTCGTCAGCGCGGCGGATGCGGCGGAGCAGCCGGCCGACGGCTCGCATGGGCGCGGTCAGGCGCCAGCTCAAGGTCTCCTCGTAGGCGCGCCGCGTCGCCGCGCCGACCGTGGCTCTAATCTCCTCGGTCTGCTGCGCGCCGCGTCGCCGCGCCTCGTCGCTATCCCTCAGCAGCTCCCGCAGGTGGATGTTCTCAAGCGCGAGGGAGTGAGCGTCGCCGCGGGCCCGCCACTCAAGTCGCACGAGCCGCGTCATCTCCTGGAGCGGCATGCGCGGCCGGGGCGCTGGCCGCGCCAGCCTTTCGAACAATTCGACCAGCTGCTGAGCGTGTCGGCTGGCCCGGTGATGGGCGACCACCAGGTCGTGGTTGACGGGCCCCATCGAGGCTCGGTATCGCTTCAGGTCTTCGACGAGGCGCGCCTTGTCCACGATCGTGCGGCCGGTGCGGCCGGCGAACCCGTCCGCCTCGATCGCGGGATAGGTCTCCGGCGTCACCCACCCGTCGCCGCCGTTCCAGTCGTAGACGTAGGCGGCTCGACCGCAGGCCATCGCCTCGAGGATCGAGCGGCCGTAGCCGATCACCACATCCGCCCCCGCGAGCGCCGCTCTCGGGTCGGCGGTCTGGCCGGCGGAGCCTCCCAGCCGGGTCAGTTCGAGCCCAGCCTCGGCGACGGCAGATTTCAACATCTCCAGGCGGTCGGCATGGGGTGTACTGCTGAAGAGCAGGGCGGTTCGCGGAACCTCCGGCAGGGGCGCGCGTGAGGCGAACCTCTCGGTGTCGATCGGCTGACGCAGGCGAATCACCTCGACCTGCACCGCATAGCGGCGCAACCGCTCGGCAATCCGGTCGTTAAGCGCGACGACAGCGCCGACCGCGCCATCGAGCTGTGGCGGTGCCTGGAGGTCGAAGATTTCGCTGTGCGCGACGAACAGCTGCGGAAGCCGGGGACGATGCGCCGAGGTCTGAAACGAGACGGCTGGATCCTGGACCAGGGCGGCGTCGAAATCACCGCTTATCTCCGACTCATCGACGACTGTGAGGTTTCGCCCAAGCGCAACTTCCGCTCCGGCTCCCTGCTCGAGCGTAAAGATGACGGTCTCGTGGCCGAGACGCTCGAGCTGCTCGGCGACCGTGAGCAGGTAGGACTCGCTACCGCCCAGCCCGAGGTGATTCGTGGCAAGCAAAAGCCTCACGGACCGAGACTAGACATGATGGAGCGGAGTAGAGTTCCTCATGTCTAACGGCAGACAATCGCCTTCTGCGCAGCTTCCACCTGCAGGCGCCAGGGCCGCACCACGCTGTCGCTCGGGATGCGAAGCCGGGTCGTGGAGCCGCCTGGGATGCCTTTTGTTACCAGTGGGTATTCGCTGACGGCGAATCGGCGCAAGCGAATCGTCGCCGGCCCGCCGGCGACGAGCTCGATCCTAGTTGTGCCCGGACGCAGGCGCAGGGGAGCCGCACTCGAGCCGGCCCCGCCGGGAACGCTGACGCACTTACCGCGCCGGGGCTTGCCTTTGCCGCTCGTTTCGATTTCGACCGGAAGGGCATGGGCGAGTACGACGTCGGCTTGCTGACGGTCGGCTTCAGGGGCGTTCGCCAGCTCGGCGGGCGAGTACGCCGGAGAGCCGTATTCGCCGACAGCCGTGAGGTACTCACCCGCCTGGACGTTGGCCAGATACGAGGTGCCTGCTATTTCCGGAGTAAGGCCGAAGGCCGGGTCGACCGTTCGGTGGGCGATCTCGATCGCGGCCAGGTCGGACCGCGTCAGCGCGGTCTCGCGCTTCAGAAAGTCACGGCCTTCCCGCAGGGGGGTGAGGTTGAACGCCGCTGCCGCAACGGCGATGAGCCCGCCGACGAGGAGGGCCCAGCGGCCGAACCGCACACCCTTGAGGAGATCGGCGGCGACGAGGAGCACGAAGGCAGCCCCGGCGTACAGGTACCTACTCGAGTACGCCTCCCGTCCGGGGAAATAGCTGAAGCCGGCCAGGAACCAGAAGGTGGCTGCCGAGGCGACGACGGGCCAGAGGCGAGGAGAGAGGCTCGGCTTGCGAACCTGGCCGTAGATGAGCAGGGCGATGAGGGCAGCCAGGAGGGGAATTCCCCATACCGACCGGCCGATTGCTTCGCCGGCGATCGTGCTCAGCGCGAGCAGGGAGTCGACGGAGGCGACGAGGCCTTCCGCGACGAAGCGCGGCGAAACCAACACGTTGTGGAGGGAAAGATGGCTTTCGGCGTCGTGTCCCCATCCCACGTACCACGCCGCGTAGAGGAGCAGCGGGACAGCGGCGACGTAGGCACGACGGAGACCCTGGCTGCGCCGCCGCTGGAAGACGTCCACGACCGCTCCAACCGCGAATGCCAGCCCCAGGCTGGAGAAGCCGAGTGAGATCGCGAGGAACACACAGGCGGCGATGTCCCATCGGCGGTCGCCGCGGTCGAGCGCGAGCAGCATCGCGACGCCGAAGAGGGTCGAGCCGACGAACCCGATCTCGAAGGGCCAGAGCAGAACCTGCCAGGCAGGGCCGAGGAAGAGCAGCAGCACGGCGGCCATCAGAGCCGGCCACGGACCGACCCGGCGGCGGACGTAGACAAACACCAACACTGCCGTCACGAGCAGCAAGATGGTCAGCACGACGAATTCCGGCATCGCCGAGGTCATGCCGAAGAGCCGCAGGAGAAGCTGCTCGATCGCCACCGGGATCACGACGATGTGCTCGCTGTGGGGCTCGAGGAACGCTCTGGCCGTGAACCCGCGCCTGTTGATCAGGAAGTCCCAGGTGTCCTGGAAGAAGGTCAACCCCGAAGCGAGCGAGAGCAGCAGCGCCGCCGAGGCGGCAAGCGCCAAACCGAGGACCACGAGCACAGCGTTTTGCTTCAGCCAGCCCTTGGCGCCGGCGACATTCGCATCCATGTCAAACAGCCGCTATGGCCGCGCTCGCCCGCCCGTCAACGCCACGAACGCGCGCCAAGCGGGCTTGGGCTTGAAGCGGGGGCCTTCGTGGAAGAAGCCGACCGAGTCGCAGAAGTTGCAGGAGTTCGGGATGTCCTTCCAGGAGAACCAGTAGACCTGCTGCAAGTTCAGGCGGCGCTGGTTTTCGAGCAGGTAGGCGTAGGCGCCGCGCAGCTCCTTGACCTGGCCCTGAGGCCCCTGCTCGAAGGCGACCTGGTTGAAGTCGCTCTGGGAGCCCCAGCCCATCTCGGTGATGTAAAGGGGGACCTGGTCATGATTTTCGACCGTCACTTCATGGAGCGCTTCGACCAGTTCTTCCAGCGTTTCGGTGTCGACCGCGTAAGGATGCAGGTCGACGCCGTCGAAGCTGTTCTTGATCCCGGGTGTCCGATAGAGCCGCCCGAGGAAGGTGGCCGCGGGCATCCCGCGCGCGCCCTTCGCCGCCGGTTTGCCGAAGAGCCCGGCGAGGATCACCTTGGCGCTCGGGCTCACCCCTTTAATCGCCTGGCTGGAGAGCGTCACCAGCTTCGCGTAGCGCGCCGGCGACACCGGGTAGGCGAAGTAGAAGAAGTTGGGCTCGTTCCAGATCTGCCAGGTGCGGATCGGCGTCGGGTTGGGGATCGCGGGTTCGTAGTTGACGCCTTCGTGCGAGTGTTCGTCCCAGAATTCGCCGCCCGGCCCATAGCGTTTGACGGCCGCCTGCAGGAACGCCGTCCACGCCGTCCGCTGTCTGGCGTTTTCGACCGGCAGCGTCGCCTGCTTCGGCGCCAGCCAGCGCGGAGTCGTGCCGAGAGTAGGGAGCACCTGCAGGCCGGCGCGGGCCGCGACGGCGACGGCCTGATCCACGCCGCTCCAGTCGTAGCCACCCTTCGCCGTCGGCTGGATCGCCGCCCAACTCATCGACACCCGCACGCTTTCGATACCGCCGGCGCGCATGTAGGCGGCGTCGGCTCGGGTCAGGGTCGTCTGCGGGGTGATGCCGAAGAAGCCGCGAGGCACGCGGGGGGTCGCCCCGCTCGACACCGCCGGCAGGGCCGCCGCGAGGCAGACGAGAAGGAGCGCGGCTATCGAAAGTCGTCGTCGCATGAAGTTGGGAACGGTAGCGGGCGCGTCACTGCAACACGGCGGGGCGGCGCATGTAGCGACCACGTAACCGGCTCGCTCACGCGGCACAGGTCGGCGATCCCGCCCTGAGTACACTGGCAACTTCGAGCGCAGCGGCCTGGCACGCGAGACTGAGGAGGACAGGCATCCGAATGCGTCGGTGGATTGTCGCAATCGTGATATCGCTCTCGCTGCCGGCCGCGACAGGCGCCTGGGCTGCCTCCCTGCAACCGATCGGAAACTTCGACCAGCCGATCTACGTCACCTCCGATCCTGGGAATCCCGATCGGCTCTTCGTGGTCGAGAGGGAAGGCAGGATCGAGCTGGTCGAAAACGGGATCGTCAGCCCGTTCGCCGACCTCAGCTCAGCGGTCAGCTGCTGCGAAGGGGAGCGCGGCCTGCTGTCGATGGCCCTGGCGCCCGACTTTGACGCGACCGGCCGTTTCTATGTCGACTACACCGGCAAGGAAGAACCCGGCGAGATCCACGTGGCGGAATTGCGAGCCGCCGGAAACAGCCCGGCCATCGGCACCTTGCGCAACGTGCTGACGATTCCTCATCCCGGTCAGAGCAACCACAACGGCGGCCAGCTCCAGTTCGGCCCAGACGGTGACCTCTACATCTCGACCGGAGATGGCGGTAGCGGCAACGACGAGCTCCATAACGCCCAGGATCTCAGCAGCCTGCTCGGCAAGATCCTTCGCATCCGCCCCAATCCCGAAGGCCCAAAACTCTTCTACACGGTTCCGCCGGGTGATCCATTCCCTGGCGCGACACCTCCGGCCAACACGATCTGGAGCTACGGCCTGCGCAACCCCTTCCGCTTCTCGTTCGATCGCCTTACCGGCGACATGGTGATCGGGGATGTCGGGCAGGGTGAACGCGAGGAGGTGGACTTGGCGCCCAGCCTCGCCCCCGGCGTGGTTGGGGGCGCCGGGGCCAACTACGGCTGGAACTGCCGCGAGGGGTCGATCGAAGGACCCGCTACCGACCTGGGATGCGCCACGCCTCCGCACGGTGGCTTCGTCGAACCCGTCTTCGATTACCCCCACACCCCTGACCCCAACGTCGGCGGGGAAAGCCGCTGCGCGATCATCGGCGGCTACGTCGTTCGTGACCCCGGTCTCGGCGCGCTCTACGGCCGCTACCTCTACGCCGATCTCTGCAGCGGCGCTATCCGTTCGCTGCAGCTGCCCCCGAGCAGCGCCGGGAGCGCCACGGGCGACTGCTGGACGGGTCTGGACGTCTCCAATCCGGTCTCCTTCGGCGAAGACTCGGCCGGGCGTGTCTACGTGGTCGCGCAGGGCGGCGGCGTCTACCGCATCTCGGGCCTGGCGTCCGCAGCCTGCCCGACGACGCCGCATCTCACTCCCTTCGTCGGCATCAAGCCCCAGCGGCGCAGGGTCGAGCGCGGCAAGGTCGCCCTGCTCACCGTCTGGGTGTCTCCCTGCGACAAGCGCAAGGGAAAACCGGTGAAGCTCCTGCGCAACGGCCACGCCAACGGGTCGAGGTTCCTCAGTCGCGCCTGCACGGCCCGCTTCCTCCCCCGGGTTCGGCGCGGCACCACCTTCACGGCGGCCGTACCGGAGGATGGCGAATACCTCCCCGCCGAGTCGCGCCACCTCAAGATCCGCATCGCTCACCACCACCGGCGCCATCGCTGAGGGGGCTCTACCGGGTCGCTAAGTCGCCGCGGAATCGTTTGCTTGTGCGCGCATTCGGCCATAGGGACAGCGATAGCGTGGGCGCATGACGACGCGTGAGAAGTGCGGTCCGCGCTCGATAAGGGCCGAGTCTGCGGAGGGACTTGCTAGCGTACGTACTAATGACTTACCATACATACGTACGCACATAAGGGAGGGTCCCGTGGCAATCACCGCTTCGAAGCTTCGCGCCGATGTCTACCGGCTGCTGGACGAGGTGCTCGAGACCGGGCAGCCGCTGGAGATCGAACGAGGCGGCAAGGTCCTGGTGATCGCGCCGAAGGAGGAGCGGTCGATCTGGGACCGGCTGCCACGGCGCGCGGGCTACATCGTCGGCGACCCCGATGAGCTGATCCACATCGACTGGTCATCGGAGTGGAACCCTGATCCTTCTTGACACTCACATCGTCGGCTGGCTCTACGAGGGCGCGGATCGGCGGATCCCTCGGACTGTGCGCGAGCTGCTGGAGTCGGAGGATGCCTTCGCCTCGCCGATCGTCGAGCTGGAGCTCACCTACCTCTACGAGGTGGGGCGCGTCAGCGAGTCGGCGGATATACCGCTGGCGGCGTTGCGGCGCAGTATCGGCCTTCAGGTCGCGGACGTGGCGCTGGCCGAGTTGGTGCGGGCAGCAGCGGGCCTCTCGTGGACGCGCGACCCCTTCGACCGCCTGATCGCCGCGCACGCGATCGTCGCCGACGCCCCTCTCGTCACCGCAGACAAGACGATCCGGGCGAACCTCCCACTGGCGACGTGGGGCGAGTAGCGGCGGCGAGCCGGATCGGCCCTTGCGCGGCGGCGCAGTCCTGACGGAGCTTCTCAGTCAGTAGGTCCCGCCCAGCTTGCGGTGGTCCCAGGTCGCGGTGCGCAGCGGCTTGAAGTGGATCGCGACCCGTTTCGGCGCCTGCGCCTCCAGGGCCGCCTTCGCGTCGCCCTCCACCGAGGAGATCCCCTCCGCGTAGCGCAGCGTCAGCTCCTCGGCGAAGCCGATCACGGTCTCGAAGTCGCGGTGGATCTCCGCCTCGGCCTCGATCGACGCCCCCCGCAGCTCGCCGTACTCGCGCCCGGTCTCGACCAGCACCGTCGCTCGCGGGTCGCGTTCGAGGTTGCGCACCTTCTGCGACTTGGCGTAGGTCCAGATCCACACCTCGCCCTCGCGCGGCACGAACCACATCGGCATCGAGTGCGGCCAGCCGCGCGGCCCGAGGCTGGAGACGACCGCGACCCGCTCCCCGTCGAGCAGCTCCAGCAGCTCCCCCTCGCTCAACTTGATCCGGTCCCGGCGGCTCACCGGGGCGATGGTGTCAAAAGTCGGGAAGTAGGATCGTCCCCATGCAGATAGCCATCCTCATCTTCGACAAGCTCACCGCCCTCGACGCGATCGGCCCCTATGAGGTGCTGCGCTCGGTGCCGGGGTGGGAGGTCAAGTTCGTCGCTCCCGCCAGGGGGGAGGTGCGGACCGACAGCGGGGCGCTCGGGCTGAGCGCCGACTTCGCGCTCGACGAGGTGACCGAGGCCGACATCGTCCTCGTTCCCGGCGGCGAAGGCAACCGTCCGCTGATGACGGACGAGGCGGTCCTCTCCTGGCTGCGCGACGTCGACCAGACCACCAAGTGGACGACCTCGGTCTGCACCGGCTCTCTCGTGCTCGGCGCCGCCGGGCTGCTGGAGGGCAAGCGAGCGACCTGCCACTGGCTCTTCCTCGAGCAGCTTCGCGAGCTCGGCGCCGACCCGGTCGGCGGGCGCTTCGTCGAGGACGGCAAGGTCATCACCGCCGCCGGCGTCTCGGCCGGGATCGACATGGCGCTGCACCTGGTCGGCCGAGAGGTCGGGGCCGAGGTCGCCCAGGCCGTCCAGCTCGGGATCGAGTACGACCCCCAGCCGCCCTTCGACGCCGGCTCCCCCGCCAAGGCCCCCGCCCCGATCGTCGAGGCGGTCACCGCCATAGCCGGCTCGACCGACGAGTGGCTCGGCGCTCAGGCCTGAGCGCGGGCGCGCAGGAAACGCCATACGCCGGGCCCGCCGGCATTGGCGATCGCCGCCGGGTCGACGACGACCGCGGCGCGCCCAGGCGGCAGCGCGGGGATCGGGCGGGGAACGCCCGCTCGGATCGAGTACAGGCTCCCGAGCGGCCCGGCGCGGAGGATCGTGTGGTCGCGCGGGAAGCTCCGCAGGTGGCTCCAACGCCCCGGCTCGCCCGCATGGGCGATCGCGGCGGCGTCGATCCGCATCGCCGCCCGCCGCCCCCCGATGCGCACCCAGCTTCCGATCGCGATCGGCGCGCCGCCGGCGATCCGGTACGGGTGGCCACCCCCGGAGACGAGCGTCCCGTTCGCCGGGTAGTCGGGAAGATGTTCGAACCGGGCGCGGTCGATCAGGAGGACCGGGTGGCGGCCGCCGAAGCCCGACCAGCGGCTGACGTAGACCGGCGCGCCGCCGACCAGCCGGTAGGCGCCCCTCACACCGGGCGCCGAGACGAAGTCGCCGTCCCGGAGCCGGACCGGCAGGTCCTTGAAGTGGATGTAGGCGTCGGCCGCGCCGGGGACGATGCGGCGCAGGTCGAACCTGCCGTTGCCGCCGTGGTTGTACTCCGCGATCTCCACCGAGCCGACGTCAACGCTCACCACCCAGGCGACGTGGCCGAAGCCGCCGAACTTCTCCGAGCCCCACCAGGCCACCGCGCCGGGCTCAGGGACATGGTTGACGCGGTAACCGCGCGCCCGCGCCGCGCTCGCCCAGCTCACCGCGTTGCCCAGGCCCCGGTAGTCGCCGAAGCGGTTGGCCGTGCTGAGCTTCCAGGCGACGTAGTCGGTGCAGTTGCGGTAGGCGTAGCCGTAGGGCGAGAAGCCGTTGCCGTGAGCGTCGGTCCAGGTGTAGGTCGCCGGGTTGCTGCCGGGCCCATCGTAGCTCCAGTACGGATAGCCGCCGGTGGCGGCACGCGCCTGGGCCGCAATGGCCAAAGCCGCAAAGACGACGGCCACGGTGCGGCCCCGACGAAGTCGATTGGTCATGCCCTCCGGCTCATTCTCTCAGCGAGGCGACCGCCTTGGCTGCGGCCGCGGCCCGCTACCCGCCCCGCCTGAGTTCGACCGCGCGGGTGGCGCGGGCGCCGGGGATCGCCACCAGGAGCTGGGCCTTGAGCGTTCCGCTTGCCCTCAGCAGTGGACGGCCGCGGGCGTTGAGGGCGACCGCGAAGGCGTGGGAGCGGCCGCCGGCCAGTTGGAAGCCGCGGCGGGCGACGGCGACGCGCACGATCTTGGTCTTCACGCTCCCGGCGCCGCCGCGCCTGACGCGGACCGCCACCCGGACGTTGGAGCGTACGACGATCTGCCCCGGGCAGGTTTCGCCGGCGGGCCAGCCGCAGCGGATCGTCACGCTCACCATGCCCCCGGCGCTCTTCACGCCGGAGACGGTGAGCGGTGGCAGGCTGGGCGGAGGAGGCGCCGCGGAGCCGACGGTCGCCCCTTCGACGAAGTCGTTGTCGATGTTGATCGTCACCCCGCCGTAGGTCTCGTTGTGCGCGCCGCGGTACTGGTGCAGCCGCTGGTGCCGCGCCCAGCCGCTGCTCGGCAGGTAGGGGTCGAGCGCGTTGACCTGGCCGTTCCAGTTCGCGGTCCAGATGTCGTCGGGCAGGGCATAGCCGGTGCCGATTTCGCTTGCGAGGTCGGCGATCCCCGAGGCGCTGCTGCTGTAGACGCCGGAGACGTAGCCGAGCACGTGCAGCCGCGAGGTCCAGGCGGCAAGAAAGGTGAGCGTCGCCCTGCTGGCGCTCGACCCCCGCGTGTAGCCCTCCATGTCGAAGTAGATCGGGCTGCCCGCCCCGATTCCGACGCTCGCGGCCTTTTCGACGGCGTCGCTGGCGGCGGCCGTGCCCTGCCCGGTCGCCTGGCTCGAGCTGAGCTTGGCGCAGCTGCCGCAGCCGCTGGTCGGCGCCTGCAGGCCGACGTAGAGGGGGATCGGGTGCCAGCCGGCCGCCACCTCGGTGCTCATCCACCTCGGCGTCAAGTTGGGCTGAGAGCAGGCGCTGTTGATGCCGCCGATGTAGATCCCCAGGGACCTGTACGGCGAGGAGGACCAGGCCGACATCGTCCGCGCGGAGGGCGTGGAGCAGGCGTCGAAGCCGAGGCCGGTGAAGGGGGCGCCCGAACCGGACGAGGCGGTCGAGCCGCCCGGGGTCGCCGCGCCCCCGGACGCGGTCGAGGGCCGCGCCGCCACGCCCGGGGCGACGAGGATCGCCCGTCGCCGGCCGATCGCATCGGCGGGACAGCGCTGGCTCGCGGCCGGCGTCCCCAGGTAGACGGCGCGCCGGTCGAGCCGCACGCACATCCGCGGGTGCCGGGAGAGCCGGAACACGGGCCACGACGCGGGCGCTCTCACTTCATGGCCGCGGTAATGGACCACCTCGTCCGCGCCCAGGGCGGCGGCGGGGGAGGCGGCGGCCAAGAGCAGCAAGGCTGCGGCGAAGGCGCGCATCGACCTAAAAGGGAAGCAGATCCAACTCCCTCCATGGCCCCTCGCCGGCCATCGGTTGCGTCCGCCCCTCCAGCCAGGCGGACTGGAGGTCGTCGTAGTGGGGGCTGGCCGGATGGCCGGACTGGCCGGTGAACATCTGCCAGCGCGAGCGCTCCGGCGCGGTCGGGTCGGCGACCATCCGCCAGCTCGGCGCCCAGACCGCTTTGTAGGGATCGTTGGGGTCGTAGGCGATCTGGCTCACCGTCTCCTGGGCGCCGCCGGCCCGCAGGCGCCGGTTCAGCAGCTTGCGCAGCAGCGGGTTGGCTTCCCCGAGCGGGTGTGGGAACTCCATCTCGTGCACGCGCCCCCAGCGCCAGCCCTCGGGGTCGGGGCCGAAGCGGTCGCCGAGGTCGTCGAGCGCGCCGCTCAGGACTTCCAGCGCCAGCTCGTCCCAGGGCCGCCCGATCAGCTCCTCGTCGCCCTCCTCCCACATCCCCATCAGGTGGGAGTGCCAGCGCCAGGGCGAGGTGACGTGGGGGGTGAAGCCGTTGTCGGCGCGGTCGAGCCAGCGCTCGGCCAGGTCGCGGTCGCCGATGACCGCCCGCGCCACCTCCCGCGCCAGCCGCAGCAGGAAGGCCTGGTAGATCGTCCCCGCGATCGTCTCGGGATCGAGCCGCCCGTCCCAGCTCCGCAGCCGCTCGATCGCGCTGCGCTCGCGCTGGCCCGCCGGCGCCAGCCGCCCCAGCCGCCGCGCGGCCTCCAGCCCGGGGATCGAGAGGCTGTCGGTCTGCATCACCTCGAAGCCGTCGATGTCGTGCTCGTCGCTGCGACGCAGCAGTTCCTCGATCCGCCGCGCGCGGAAGCCGTCCAGCCACTCGCTGGTGATGTGGTGTGGGTAGGAGTCGCCGACGATCCGGTTGTTGGCGGTGACCAGGAAGCCGCTCTCGGGGTCGGTCGTCTCGGGCAGCTCCTCGTAGGGGATGACCCCCTCCCACTCGAACTCGCCCGTCCAACCCGGCTTCGGCAGGTCGGGGCAGCCGCCCCTGCGCAGCGGCAGGCGGCCGATCAGCTTGTAGCCGATCGAGCCGTGGCGGTCGGCCCAGACCAGGTTGGAGGCCGGCGAGCTGTGGCCCTCCAGCTTGGCGACCAGCTCCGGGCCGGAGCCGATGTCGTACAGCTCGAACATGCCCTTGAACGAGGTCGGCTCGTCGAGGGTGAGCCAGCGCAGGGCCAGCGGCTCGGCGTCGTCGGCGCCCAGCGCCTCGTTGACGATCGGCCCGTGGTGGGTGATCCGCACGTCGAGGACCTCGGGCTCCGCGCGCCCCTTGACGGCGATCTCCTCGCGAACCACCTCGAGCGGGCGCCACTCGTCCTCGAACAGGTAGCGGTCGCCGTCGACCCTCTCGACGAAGAGGTCCTGCACGTCGGCCATCACGTTGGTGAAGGTCCAGCAGACATCGTTGTTCTGGCCCATGTAGACGCCCGGCATCCCCGGCAGCGAGGCGCCGCGGACGAAGCGGTCGCCGTGGGTGAGGCCGACCTGGTACCAGATGCCCGGCATGCTCGGGGGCAGGTGCGGGTCTCCGGCGATCAGCGGCGAGCCGGTCGCGCTCAACGCCCCGCTCACCGCCCAGTTGTTCGACCCGCTCGCCTCCGCCGCCAGCCCCATCCCCCGCCGCACCGCGTCGATCTGTTCGGCGATCGCCAGGCCGTCGCCCGACCACGCTTCCTGGGTGACCACCGGGTTCCCGCCGGGATAGGAGGGATCGAGCTTGGCGGTCAGCTCGGGACCGAGCGCCCGCACCATGTCGGCCCGCAGCAGCTCCCGCTCCCAGTTGGTGGAGAGGCCGAAAGCGAGCAGCTTGCCGAGGCCGAGGATGTCGACCGGGCGCCAGGGCTGAAAGCTCCCCAGGCGCAGCAGCTGCATCTCGAACGGCATCGCCCTGGCGCTCGCCGCCGCCGCGTTGACCCCCTCGCAGAAGCGTTCCAGCAGGGCGAGCAGCTCGGGGTCGAGCTCCGCGGCCTCGCGCTCCGCCGTGCGGCGGATCCCCAGAGTGCGCATCAGCCGGTCGATCGGCAGGCCCTCCTCGCCGGCCATCTCGGAGAGCCTGCCGCTGACCACGCGGCGGTAGAAGTCCAGCTGCCAGAGCCGGTCCTGGCCGTGGCAGAAGCCCTGCGCGAAGTTGAGGTCAGAGCGGCCGGCGGCCTCGATGTGGGGGACGCCCCAGCGGTCGCGGCGCACCCGCACCGGGCCCTCGAGCCCGTCGACCTCGATCGTCCCCTCCTGCCTGGGCAGCGGCCGCCGTGCCAGCCAGTGCCAGGCGGCGGCGGTCGTCGCGGCGGCGAGGCCGGTGCCGGCGGCGCCCGCCAGCAGCCCGGCCCGCGCCGCCCGCCTGTGATCGAAAAGACTCATTGCAGTGTGTGTATCAGTTGGCCAGCCGACCAGGAAGACGGCCCTCGGCCTCCAGCTTCTGCAGGTGGGCCTCCATGACGAGCGCGGCGGCGGGGCGAACCTCGTCGGGGACGTCGTCCCAGACCTCGGCGAGCAGCACCTCGCGGGAGCGCTCGCCGCGCTCCAGGGCGGCGAGCAGGCGGCGCTCTCGCATCTCGCGGTGCTCGACGTATTCGGTGAGCTTTGCCGCCGGGTCCGTGATCCACGGGCCGTGCCCCGGGCAGATCAGCTCGATCGTCTTGGACTGGAGCAGGCGCAGCGACTCCATGTAAGAGGACAGCGAGCCGCCGTCGGGCGGGACGAAGGTCGAGCCCTCGCCGAGCACCAGGTCGCCGCTGAAGCAGACTCCGTCGGCGGTGAGGAGGCAGACGTGGTCGGCGGCGTGACCGGGCGTGGCCAGCGCGCGCAGGCCGGCGCGCTCCTCGCCCCCGGCAGGCAGGACCACCTCCGCCCCGAGCCGCTCGGCGCCTGCCGCGTGATCGCCGTGGCTGTGGGTGAGCAGGACCAGGCCGATGCCGCCTCGCTGCTCGGCGGCCGCCCGGATCGCGTCGAGGTGGCCGGCGTCGTCGGGCCCGGGGTCGATCGCCGCGCACGGCCCCGACCCGTAGAGGTAGGTGTTAGTCCCCGCCAGCGTCATCAGCCCCGGGTTCGGGGCGACGACGCGAAGGATCTCGGGATGACCGGGGGCCGGCGTCGGCTCCAGGCCGGATGCGCCGCCCTCGGTCAGGCGGCGACCTCTTTGGCGATCGCCTCGCGGGCGTCCTCGGGCTCGAGCACGACGAGGTCGCCGGCGCCGCGCAGGATCTCCCGCACCAGCCAGGAGGTCCCCGCGTAGGGAAGCTCGACCACGACGGCGCCGTCGGCCAGCTCCTCGACCACGGTGCGCTCCTCGCGTAACCACCGGGCGCGCTCCGGCGAGACCCAGACGCGGGCGACGCGGCCGGTCGGCACCTCGCCGTGGGTCATCCAGCCCTCGACCCCGGCCAGCTCCTCCACCTCCGGGCGCGGCTCGAAGCTCTCCTCGGAGACGGTCGCCTCCTTGACCCGGTCGAGCTTAAAGTGGCGAATCGCCTCCCGTCCCAGGTCGAAGCACTCCACGTACCAACCCTCGCGCCCGTTCTCCAGCCGGTAGGGCTCGACCGAGCGGTCGGTGAACTGGTCCTCGTTCTCCTTGTAGTACTTGAGCTCCAGCACACGGCTGCCGGCAATCGCCTCGTTGACGACCCGCGCCACCTCGGCGTCGTCGCCTCCCCCGGAGGCGATCTCCAGCCCCTCCTCGGAGGGGTCGTGGCCGAGCGCCGTGACGATTTTGGTCCGGGCGCTCTGCAGGCCGCCCTGCGGCAGGTGGTCGCCGAAGAGGTCGATCGCCGCGACCAGCGCCTTCGCCTCCAGCGGCAGCAGCCGCGCCGGGCGGGCGAAGTTGTCGCCGTAGGGCTCGGAGTCGACCTCGATCTCATCGCCGACGATTTCCGCGTAGAGGACGTAGGTGCCGCCGCCGAAGTTGACGACGTTGAGCAGCTCGATGTCTTCGCGCAGCTCCTCGCCGGTCAGCTCCAGCCGCTCGCGCAGCTCGGCGATCCTCAGCCGCTCCCCCTCCTTCGCCGCCTCGATCAGCATCCCGGCGAGGGTGACGAGGCGAGCGAAGCGCTCGGGGCGGATCGCCGCCTCGCCGCGGCCGTTGGAGCGAGCGCGCGGCGGCGCCTCGCGCGGCGGCCGCTCGACGATCTCGGCCGGCTCGAAGCCGTTGTGGTGGCGGTCGTAGAGCAGCGAGAGCCGGCTCTCGACCTCCTCGCGCAGCTCGTCGGGCGCCAGCACCGCCGCGTTGCGGCGCCAGCGCAGAACCCAGGCGATCAGCTCGCGCTCGGAGGCGTAGTCGGTCTCGAACACGCACCCTTTGCCGGGCGCCCCGTCGGAGCGCTTCGCCGCTCGCAGCTCGCCGTAGCCGCCGAAGTCTCGCTCGATCAGCCAGGCGATCCGATCGCGGACGAAGATCCTCGCCGTCCCCTTTGTCTCTCCCAGCTGCCAGTCGGCGCGCTGGCCGTAGTCGCGGCGGTCGAAGTCCTCGGGCGGGGAGAAGTCATGCTCGGCCTTCGACGCGTAGCCGACCTTGCCCTGGATGCGGGAGAGGCGGAAGACCCGCACCGCGTCGCGCTCGTGCGCGTGACCGATCAAATAGAACTGGCCGCCGCGGAAGACGAGGTGGTAGGGGTCGACCTTGCGCTTCGCCGTCTCGTCGCGCTCCATCGTGTAGTAGGTGAACTCGATCGTCTTGCGGCGGGAGATCGCCGTCTCGATCTTCGAGAGCCGCTGGGAGAGGTCGCGGCCGCCGGCCGAGGCGGTCATCGCCATCTCGACCGGGGCGCGGTCGGCCTCGGTGACCGGGTTCGGGTGCCCCCAGGCGACCTGCTGCAGCGCCAGCCGCAGCGGCTCGGCGTAGGCGAAGCCGCCGTCGGTGAGCAGCGAGAGCGCCGTGCTCAGCGCCGCCAGCTCGCCGTCGTCGAACTTGATCGCGTCGAGGTAGAAGTTCTCCGGCGGCAGCGAGTACAGCTCGGCCTCGAAGAACCCCTCCCCCGGCTTCTCGACCCCGAGCTGGATGCCGAGGCTCTCCAGCTCCGCCCGGTCCGCGTAGAAGCGGCGCGCGAAGGCATCGTCGTTCATGTCGCTGTAGCCCTCCACCTCGCGCTTGATCTCCAGGGCCGAAACCGGCCTCCCCTGCGCCATCAGGAACGAGATCAGCGAGAGCTGCCGGATCAGCTTCTCGGTGTCCTTCGCCACGGATCGCAGGATAGTGAGAGCGGTCCGATCGCTCCGGCCCCCGCTGCCGGATCGTCGCAATTTGCGGTCGGGCTACGCCGCGCGCTGGCCGAAGTACGCAGAGCCGGACAACGCCCGGTCGAAGCGGGACCAGGACTCGCCCTCGGGCAGCTCGCGCTCCAGCCGGTCGAAGCTGCCGAGCCGCCCGCCGAGGTTGTCGATCATGTGGACCAGCACCGCCTCGCGGGTGGCGGGGACGACCGGTGAGCCGTGCTCGAGGGAGCCGTGGTGGCTGAGGATGATGTGCAGCACCGCCTGAGCCAGGGAGGGGTCGAAGCCGGGGATCTCCTCGATCTCGCGCCGCACCAGGTAGTAGCCGAGCGGGATCTCGCCCTGCAGGCGCCCGGCATCGGTGAGGTCGATCGCCAGTGGGTCGTCGTTGTAGGCGATGGTCTTGCCGATGTCGTGCAGCAGCGCGCCGGTGACGGCGACGTCGCGGTCGATTCCGGGGAAGAAAGCAGCGGCGGCGCTGACCGCCTGGGCGACGGAGAGGGTGTGCTCGAGCAGGCCGTGGCGGTAGGCCTGGTGGTAGACCTTCGCCGCCGGCGCATCGCGGAAGCGCGCCCAGATATCCGAGCCCTCGCCGAAGAAGCGCTCGAGCAGCTCACGCAGCTGCGGGTCCTGAACCGTCCTCAGCAGCTCGCGGAGGTCGCTCTCCAGCCGCTCGAACGAGACCTCCGACTCGGCGGCGAGGTCCCCGGCGCGGTACTCCTCCGGCACCGCCTCGCGCAGCTCGGCGACCTTGATCTTCGACCCCCACCGCTCGCTCACCTCGAAGACGCCGGTGACGAAGACGGCGGAGCCCGGGCCGGCGAGCGCGTAGCGCGCCTCCGCGTCCTCCCAGGACACGGCCTCGACGGCGCCACTCGCGTCGCCGAGCATCAGCCGCAGCCAGGGCTCGCCGTTGCGCTTGCGGCGCAGCTCCCGCTCTCGCACCGCGAACACCCCCTCGACCTGCTGGCCGGCGCCCAGGG
>DATMRN010000109.1:0-10866 GCA_035566275.1 Solirubrobacterales bacterium
GTTGCCGACGGTTGCGGTGCAGAGCACCATCGTGTCGCCGGCCTGGACCACGACCGCGCCACCCGCCTGCTTCGCGAGCTTGCCCGTCTCGAAGGAAATCTGGCTCTCGCCGACATCCACCGAGACGCGGCTAATGTCAAACATGCTCATGTAATGTCCTACCTCCGGCCGCCCGGTTGGCGACCATCTGCTTTCAGAACTCTCGTTCTCTTTCCCGCGGGAGACTACAGGCCGAGGGCCTGAAACAGCGCTCTCAGCGGCGCAGACCCAACTCGGAGACCAGGGAACGGTAGCGCTCGAGGTCGTTACGCTCGAGGTAACGCAGCATGCGGCGCCGTTTGCCGACCAGCATCAGCAGGCCGCGGCGCGAGTGATGGTCTTTGCCGTGCGCGCGCAGGTGGCCGGTCAGGTCGTTGATCCGCTCGGTGAGCAGGGCGATCTGGACCTCGGCGGAGCCGGTGTCGCCGGTGGAGCGCCCGTACTTGCCGATCAGCTCGGTCTTCTGTTCTTTCGTCAGGCTCATCGCGAGGCGGTGAAGCTAGCACAGACCCGCCTGGCGTCCTCCACGTCGAGGCGCATCTGAGCGATCAATTCCTCGACCCCGGCGAAGCGCTTCTCCCCCCGCAGCCGGGCGACGAAGGCGACCCGCAGGGTCTTCCCGTAGAGGTCCTCCTCGCGGTCGATCAGGTAGGTCTCGATCAGCACCCCGCGCCCGGTCTCGAAGGTCGGGCGCACGCCGACGTTGACGGCGGCGGGGACGCCGTCGGCGAAGGCGGCGTAGACGCCGTGGCCGGGGATCGCGAGGCGGTCGTCGGGGACGATGTTGGCGGTCGGGAAGCCCAGCTCGCGGCCCCGCTGATCGCCCTCGACGACCGCTCCCTCGACCATGAACGGGGCGCCGAGGCAGTGACGGGCGCCCTCCATGTCGCCGGCCGCGACCAGCGCCCGGATCCGGGTCGAGGACACGGTCTCGCCGTCGACCTCGACCAGCGGCACCACCCGGGTCTCGAACTCGGCCCGCGCCCCCAACATGTCCGGGTCGCCCTGCGCCCTGGCGCCGAAGCGGAAGTTCTCGCCGACCGAGACCCGCTCGGCGCCGAGCCGCTCGACCAGGACCCGCTCGATGAAGTCCTCGGCCGTGACGGTGGCGAACTCGCGGTCGAAGGGGATGACGACCAGCTCGCGCACGCCGAGCCCCTCGATCACGTCCCGCTTCACCGCGAACGGCATGATCAGCTTCGGCAGCGCCGCCGGGTGGATGACTTCCAGCGGGTGGGGGTCGAAGGTGAGCACCGTGTCGGCGTGGTAGATGACCGCCTGGTGGCCCAGGTGGACGCCGTCGAAGGTGCCGATCGCGACGTGGCGGGGCCGGGGCCGGGCGTCGGGGAGCCTCGTCACCTCGATGCTCATAGGAGAACGGCCTCGGGGACGAGCGCGGCGACCCGGTCCAGGCTCAACTCGCTGCCCGCGTCCTCGACCCGGAACGGGCCGATCGCGGTGCGGCGCAGCTCCGAGCAGTAGGCGTCGCCCAGCGTCTCGACCAGGGTGCGGACGTAGGTGCCCGAGGAGCACTCGACCTCATAGGTCGCGGCCCCGGCGCCGGAGTTGAGCAGCTCGGCCCGGTGGACCTCGACCTCGCGTTCCGGCGTCTCCACCGTCTCGCCGCGATGCGCCTTGCGGTAGAGCCGCTCCCCTCCCACCCGCACCGCGGAGGTCATCGGCACCCGCTGGCGCACCCTGCCGGTGGGCAGCTCCAGCGACTCGGGCACGCGACCCGTCTCGGTCAGCTCCCCGTCGGGGTCGCCGGTGCTGGAGCGCCAGCCGAGCCGAGCCGTCGCGACGTAGGTCTTCGGCAGCCCGACCAGGAAGCGCTGCAGGCGGGTCGCCCGGCCCAGCAGGACCAGCAGCAGGCCGGTCGCGAAGGGGTCGAGCGTCCCCGCGTGGCCCGCCTTGCACCCGCGCTCCCGTCGCACCCGTACGACCATGTCATGCGAGGTTATCCCCGCGGGCTTGTCGCAGAGCAGGACCGCGCCCTCGGCGGCATCCATGCTCAGGCGCCGAGCTGGGCGGTGACCTCACCGCAGAGGAAGGCGACCAGCTCGTCGAGCTCGAGGTCGGTGGAGAAGCCGGCGGCGCGCTTGTGTCCGCCGCCGCCCTTCTCTCGGGCGATTGCGGAGACGTCGACGTCGCCCTCGCTGGAGCGGAGGCTGACCTTGCGGGCGGCGCGTCCACGGCTGGCCTGGTCGCGAATCACGGCCGCCACCTTGGCGCCCTCGACCGAGCGCAGGTGGTCGATGATCCCCTCGGTCATCTCCTCGCCGGCGCCTGTCGCCTCGTAGTCGGCGGTGGTGATGTAGGTGAGGACGAGCCGCTCGTCGCAGTGGCGCTGGATCCCGTCAAGGGCACGCGCAACCAGGCGCAGCTTCTCCAGCGGCACGTGCTCGTAGAGGCGCCGGTAGGTGTCGTCGACGTCGACGCCCGCCTCGATCAGGTCGGCGGCGATCCGGTGGGTGCGGGCGTCGGTGTTCTCGTACATGAACTTGCCGGTGTCGGTGACCAGCCCCACGTAGAGGGCCGAAGCCATCTCCCTGGTGATCCGCGCCCCGAGCAGGACGGCCAGCTCGTAGACGATCTCGGCCGTGCACGAGGCCTCGGTGTCGACCAGGTTGAGGTCGCCGAAGCGCGTGTTGTCGTGGTGGTGGTCGATGTTGATCACGTCGTTGCCGCCGTCGGTGAGGAAGTCGAGCGGCATCCGATCGATGTTGCCGCAGTCAAGGAAGACCACGGTGCGATCGGCAATGTCGGCCGGCGGCTCGTGGAAGACCTCCTCCAGCGGCAGGAAGCGGTACTCGATCGGCAGCGGGAACTCCTTCGCCGCCATGAACATCACCGAGTCCTTGCCGAGCTGGGTGAGCAGGTGGTGCATGCCCAGCAGCGAGCCGAGGGCGTCGCCGTCGGGGCCTTCGTGAGCGGTGAGCAGAAAACGCTCGCGGGAGCGCAACTCGCCCGCGACCCGCTCGATGTCGGTGGCCGCCAAGCCGGCCGGGGCGTTCATAGAACCACCCATGAGCGCGCCAATCGCCACAGACTCGAATAACCGGCTGTCACCGGGACGATCGGCACGCTCATGACTCTTCCTCCAGTAACTGGGAGATCCGCACGCCCTGCTCGATCGTCTCGTCGTAGTGGAAGGAGACGGTCGGGGTCCGCTTCATCCGCGTCTCGGCGGCGATCTTGGCCTGGATCACGCCGTGGGAGGAGCGCAGCCCGCTCAGCGTCGCCTCCCGCTCCTCCTCACCGCCGAGCACGCTGACGAACACCTTGGCGGTGCGGAGGTCAGGGCTGGTCTCAACCGAGGTCACGGTCACAAAGCCGATCCGGGGATCGCTCAATTCGCTGCCGATCGCGGCCCCAACCACCTCGCGAAGCACCTCGTTGATGCGTCGCATGCGAGCGGTGGCCATCCTACTCCAGGGTTTGCTCGACCTGCTTGGTCTGGAAGAACTCGAGCACGTCGCCGTCCTTGACGTCGGCGTAGCCGTCGAGCACGATGCCGCACTCCTGGCCCTCCTCGACCTCCTGCACGTTGTCTTTGAAGCGGCGCAGGGAGCCGAGCCTGCCGGTCCAGATGACGGTGCCCTCACGGATCAGGCGGACGTTGGCGTCGCGAGCGACCTTGCCCTCGGTGACGACGCAGCCGGCGATGCGGCCGACCTTGGAGGCCCTGAAGGTCTGCTTGACCTCCGCCTCGCCGACCGTCTCCTCCACCTCAACCGCCTCCAGCATGCCCTCCATCGCGTTGCGGAGGTCCTCGGTGATCTTGTAGATGACCGAGTAGGTGCGGACGTCGACGCCCTCGCGGCCGGCGGCGCGGCGCGCGTCGGCCAGCGGGCGGACGTTGAAGCCGATGATGATCGCGTCGGAGGCGGAGGCCAGCATCACGTCGGACTCGTTGATGCCGCCGGTCTGGGAGTGGATGATGTTGATCCCCACCTGCTCCTGGGGCACTTTGGCGATCTCGTCCTGGAGCGCCTCCAGCGAGCCGGAGACATCGGCCTTGAGCACGATGTTGAGTTCCTTGATCTCCCCCTCCTGGACCCGTGAGAAGACCTCCTCGAGGCTGACCTTGCGCGCCTGGCGGCGGGCCAGCGCCTCGGTCTTCAACCGGTTGGCGCGCTCCTGGGCGAGCTGGCGGGCGCGGCGGTCGTTCTCGACCGCCTGCACGAACTCCCCCGCCTCGCAGACGCCGTCGAAGCCGAGCACCTCGACCGGCATCCCCGGCCCGGCCTGCTCGACCCGCTCGCCGGTGAAGTCCTGCATCGCCCGCACCCGGCCCCACTGCGGCCCGGCGACCAGCGAGTCGCCCACCCTCAGCGTGCCGCGCTGTACCAGGACGGTGACCACCGGACCGCGGCCGGGGTCGAGCTGGGACTCGATCACGGTTCCCGAGGCGGGGGCGTCGGGGTTGGCCCCAAGCTCCTCCAGCTCGGTGACCAGCAGGATCATGTCGAGCAGGTTGTCGAGGCCGTCGTGGGTCTTGGCGGAAACGTCGCAATAGACCGTCTCGCCTCCCCACTCCTCCGGGGTGAGGCCGTCGCCGGCCAGCTCGTTGCGGATCCGGTCGGGCTGGGCGCCCTCCTTGTCGATCTTGTTGACGGCGATCAGCATCGGCACGTCGGCGGCGCGGGCGTGGTCGATCGCCTCTTTGGTCTGCGGCATCACCCCGTCGTCGGCGGCGACCACGACCACCGCGACGTCGGTGACCTTGGCGCCGCGGGCGCGCATCGCGGTGAAGGCGGCGTGGCCGGGGGTGTCGAGGAAGGTGATCGTCTTCTCGCCGTGGTGGACCTGGTAGGCGCCGATGTGCTGAGTGATGCCGCCGGCCTCGCCCGCCGCCACCTCGGTCTCGCGGATCGCGTCCAGCAGCGAGGTCTTGCCGTGATCGACATGGCCCATGATCGTCACCACGGGCGGACGGGCGGCGAGGTCCTCCTCGGCGTCCGTGAACTCCGGCGTCTCGGGCTCCTCGTCGGCCGCGGTGACGATCTCGAGCTTGCGGTCGTACTCGTCGGCGATCGCCCTTATCGAGTCGTCGGTCAGGGTCTGGGTGAGGGTCGCCATCTCCCCCATCATCATCAGCTTCTTGATCACCTCGGCGGGCGCGAGGCCGAGCGACTCGGCCACCTCACGCACGGTCGCGCCGGAGTTGACCTTGGTCGCCTCGGGCTCCGGGATCTCCATCGGGCCCAGGCGCGGCTCCTCGAGCAGCGGCCGGCGACGGCGCCCGCCGCGCCGACGCGGCGGGCGCTGTGGCGGGGGGCCTCCCATCTGGTCGCGGCGGGCGGCCTGCGAGTCGATCACGA
This sequence comes from Solirubrobacterales bacterium, assembly GCA_035566275.1. Classification (GTDB taxonomy): domain Bacteria; phylum Actinomycetota; class Thermoleophilia; order Solirubrobacterales; family 70-9; genus DATMRN01. Next base: position 5,364 of record DATMRN010000109.1, read on the forward strand.
CGCGGCGTTTTTTCGTAGAGGCACCGCCTGCGGCAGGAGCGCCAGACGCCTGCCCGGCCGCCCGCACGGGTTTTTTCGAGGTTGGTTTGGGCTTCGGCTCGGTTTTGATAGCGGTCCCGCCATCCCCCTTGGCGGCCGCAATCGCCTTCAACGCATCGGCCTCCTCAACGCTGGAAGCAGCAGCTTTAGCTTCGACGCCAGCGGCGTTCAACACGGCCAGCAGCTCTTTGCTGCTGACTCCCTGCGCTTTCGCAATTTCATGAATCCGCTTCTTAGCCACTAGGACTGCTCGGCCTCCTCAGCCACCGGCGCGGCCCCGTCGTCAGGCTCTGCGGTTGGCGCCTCGGCGGTTTCAGACGCCTCTTCCGCGGGTGGCGGGGATGATGGGGAGGTCGAGGACGACCCCGCCCGCAGCGCCCCCCCGTCATCCCCGACAGGACCCGCGGCCTCGGCCTCCGAACCCTCGTCTGGAGCCTCCCCTACCTCCTCGACGAACTCGGCGGATGCCCGTTCGACTATCTGGGAGACCTGGCCCTCGTCGGCCTCGGGGTCGGCGAGGATCGCCACCTCGGCCTCGGCGACGGTGGAGAGGATCGCCACCTGGCTGGTCTCGAAGCGGGCCAGGGCCTGATGCTGGGGCAGCCCGCAGTAGGTCGAGCCGGGGACGGCGGCGTTCGGGCAGCGGCGGCCGTTGGAGAGGATCGCCATGCAGCGCCCGTCGGACTGCTCTTCTCCCTCGTACTCGACGTCCTGGTCCTCCTGGGCGAAATCGGTCTCCGATTTGATGTCGACCCTCCAGCCCGTCAGGCGGGCCGCGAGGCGGGCGTTCTGGCCGTCGCGGCCGATCGCCAGCGAGAGCTGGTCATCGGGGACGATCACGGTCGCCTGGCGCTCCTCGTCGTCGACGATCACCTCGCGGACCCTGGCCGGCGAGAGCGCCTTGGCGACGAAACGGGCGGGCTCGTCGTTGTGGGGAATGATGTCGATCTTCTCGCCCCGCAGCTCGGAGACGACCATCCGCACCCGCGAGCCGCGGGGCCCGACGCAGGCGCCGACCGGGTCGACGCCGTCGGCGTGGGAGATCACCGCGATCTTCGATCGGTAGCCGGGCTCGCGGGCGACGCCGACGATCTCGACCAGCTTGTCGGCGATCTCGGGGACCTCCAGCTCGAACAGCTTCTTGATCAGCTCGGAGTTGCGCCGCGAGACGACGATCGCCGGGCCTTTGGTCGAGTCGGAGACGTCGGTGATCACGGCCTTGACCCGCATCCCGTGGTCGTAGCGCTCGTTGTAGACCTGCTCGGACTTGGGCAGCAGCGCCTCGACCCGCTCGCGCAGCTGGACCAGGGTGTAGCGCTTGTCGGACTGCTGGATGATCCCGGTGATCAGCTCGCCGACCCGGTCCTGGTACTCGTCGTACATCATCTGCCGCTCGGCTTCGCGGATCCGCTGCAAGATCACCTGCTTGGCGGTCTGGGCGGCGATCCGGCCGAAATCGCCGGGGGTGACGTCGCGAGTGGTGATCTGGTCCTCGTAGGGCGCGATCATCTCCGGGTCTAGCTCGGGGTCCTCGGGCTCGCGCATCTCCCCCGTCTCGGGGTCGATCTCGGGCTCCTCCTGCAGCTCGGCGGCCTCGGCCAGCAGCTTCTCCTCCAGCTCGGGCGGCAGGATCAATTCGAAGACGAGGAAGTCGCCGGTCTCGTGGTCGAGGTCGACGCGGGCGTATTTGGCCGCGCCCGGCGTTTTCTTGTAGGCGGAGAGGAGGGCGTCCTCGAGGGCGTCCATCAGCTTGTCGGCGGAGATCCCCTTCTCCTGCTCGAGCGCCTTGACTGCGTCGACGATCTCCTTGCTCACTGGGACTGCTCCTTGATCTCGGGAACGGGGCTGGGGCGGCGGTACTTGGGACCGGGCGAGGAAACCTCGAGCGAGTAGTCGGCCGTGAGGTGGCCCAGGTGCTTGGTGACACGTTCGCAAAGGGCCAGGTCGACGCCGTCGGGGTGGTCGATGAAGATGCGCAGTGACTCTGTGCCGGGGCGCTCCATGGCGACCAGGTCGAGCTGGGAGTCGAGCTCGGAGAGCTGCTGCTGGATGTTGGCTTGGAGGTCTTTCATGCCTGGTTCGGGGCGAAAAAAAAGTGGGCCAGGCCCACTTCTCGACACCGGTAGGGACGTAAAAGCTTGAGCGCAGTATAGCCCGCTCGAAGCGCTTGGCCGGCGGGTCCTGTCCCGGGGAGGGGCCCTGCGGGCGGGCAAGTGTGTCCGTTCTCGGCCCCCTCCCCGGGCCACCCGCCGGATCAGCGGGTGTGCAGGCGTGCCTGATGCCTGAGCTGGTCGACTCTCTCGAGGATGGTGTCTGCGATCGAGTCCTTCGGAGCTTGCGGGACGAAGGTCTCGGATTCCTTGTCGATCAGGGTCACTGCATTCTGCTGGCTCTCGAAGCCGATCTCGGGGTCTGAGACGTCGTTGAGGACTATTAGGTCAGCTCCCTTATGCGAGAGCTTGGCTCGGGCTCGATCGACTCCCTCTTCTCCGTGCTCGGCGGCGAAACCGACGATGGTTTGGGAAGCAGTGCGGGTCGTAGCTAAGGCGGCGAGGATGTCTTCCGTGGGCTCCAGGTGGAGATCGAGGTTGTTCTGGCGCTTCAGCTTGTCTCTGGCGACTTCGGTGGCTCGGAAGTCTGCTGGGGCTGCGGCCATCAGGAGGACGTGGGTGGATGGGAACTCCGCTTGGGCTGTCTTTGCCAGCTGATCGGCGGTCTCGACGTCTATGCGGCGGACGCCAGAGGGCTCGGGGAGGGCGATGTTGGCCGCTATCAGGGTCACGTCGGCGCCGCGGCGGGCTGCGGCGGCGGCGAGGGCAATGCCCATGCGGCCACTGGAGCGGTTGCCTATGTAGCGGACCGGGTCGATTGGCTCTCGGGTGCCTCCGGCGGTGACGAGGACTCGGAGGCCGTCCCAGGGGCGGCTGCCCGTCGGAAGTGCCGCCTCGACTCGGGCCAGGAGGTGAGCGGGGTCTGGGAGGCGGCCCTTGCCGAGCTCGCCGCGCGAGGCGAGGGGACCCTCGTCGGGCTCGATCACGGCTATGCCGCGATCTCGCAGGGTTGCCAGGTTGGCCTGGGTGGCCGCATCGGCGTACATGCGGTCGTTCATCGCCGGGGCGATGAGACGCGGCGCCACGCAGGCGAGGAAGGAGGTGGTGAGCATCGAGTCCGCCATCCCCGTGGCCAACTTGGCGATCGTGTTGGCCGAGGCCGGGGCGACCAGGTAGGCGTCGCAGTTGGCGGCTACCTCGAGGTGGCCGATCGGATCGTGGCCGGGCTGGGGGTCGCCGGGGAAGGCGCCGCGCATAGGGTCGTGCTCGAACTCGGAGGTCAGGACCGGAGCGCCGATGATCCCCTCGAAGGACGCGGCGCCGACGAAGCGGGTCGCGGCCTCGGTCATGACCACGCGCACCCCGTGGCCGGCCACGGTGGCGAGGCGGGCGAACTCGAGCGACTTATAGGCGGCGATCCCGCCGCTCACACCGAGCAGGACTCTGGCCATCGTGTTCCTCCTGGGGACGCGCCGGAACGGCGACGCCTAAGAGCGGTACTCGTATTTGAGCTTGCCCTCGGCAAGCTCCTCGAGCGCCATCGAGAGGTAGTTTCTGTCGCTGGGAACCTCGACCATCGGCGGCGGGTACTCGCCGAAGCTGCCCTCGCCGAGGTTGTGGAAGTAGCTGTTTATCTGGCGAGCCCGCTTCGCCGAGACGACGACCGCGGCGTAGTGGGAGTCGGCGTGCTCCAAGAGCTTGTCAACGCGTGGTTTGATCATTCGGCAGCGGAGTCTAGAGGTAAGCCAAGCTCGGCGCGCACGATCCCCTCCAGCTCCTCCGCGGCGCGCCCGAGGTCGTCGTTGACGACGCGGTGGGCGAACTCGTCCTGGGCGGCCAGCTCCTGCTCGGCGACCTCGAGGCGGGCGTCGATCGCCTCGGCGGAGTCGGTCCCCCGCTCCCGCAGACGCTCACGCAGCACCGCCGGCTCCGGCGGGGCGATGAAGACCTGAACCGACTCGCGCATCGCGGCGCGAACCTGGCGGGCGCCCTGCACCTCGATCTCCAGCACGACCGAGCGGCCGGCGGCGAGGCGCTCCCGCACCTCGGAGCGCAGCGTCCCGTAGCGGTGGCCGCTGTAGGTGGCGAACTCGAGGAAGTCCTCCGCCTCGACCCGGCGGTCGAACTCCTCCGGGGTGAGGAAGTGGTAGTCGCGCCCGTCGACCTCGCCCTCGCGGGGCTCGCGGGTGGTGGCCGAGACGGACAGCTCCAGCCCAGGCACACGTTCGAGAAGGGACGAGATCAACGTTCCCTTTCCGACGCCCGATGGACCGGTGATGACAAAGACCTTTGACATGTAACGGTCGCGAAAACCAAGCAGTTCAGTCGGACGCAGGGAACGTGGCGTGCTCTGCACGAGCGACCGAGGAACTCGCGCTTCGCGGTCGCTGAATGCGCCGGTTTGCAGCGGCCGTTACCGGCGAAGCTGGGAGACTAGCTCTGCCCGCTGGCGCTCGGAGAGGCCGCCGATCGTCTTCGAAGGTGAGATCCGGCATTGGTTGAGGATGCGGTTGGTCTTCACCCGGCCGTACTTCGGCACCGCCAGCAGCATGTCGAAGACCTTCGCGGTCATCACGTACTCGGGCGGGTCGAGCAGCAGCGCATGAATGCCGGCCCGGCCCGCTTTCAGGTCTTTCTTCAGCTTGGCGCGAGCGGTGCGGATGTCGTTGGCCCGCCTCAGCGCGTCCATCCTCTGGTCGAGCGACCTCTCGGGGGCCGCTGCGGAGGTCTTGACTGGGGCGGGCATGTGGGCGGCGAGTATAGCCGCGGGTCGAACCCGTGCAAGGGCATTCCGGCCATTTCGGGTCAAATTCACCTCGACCTCGACTCGAGGTCGAGGATTGGCAGTCACACCGATTGCTTTACGCGCCCTGAGGAAAGCTCTTCGGCGACTCGGCGGCCAGCCCGCGGATCCCTGAAGCTCTCGGTTCCGACCGCGACCAGTGTCGCTCCGGCAGCGAGGAATTCAAGCGCGTCGGCGCCACAGGAGATGCCGCCCATGCCGACGATCGGCAGGCCAACCGCGTCCGCCACCGCTCGAACTTGCGCTACTGCGACCGGGCGAATGGCCGGACCCGAAAGGCCGCCGTGGCCGGCGGCGATCCCGGGCCGCAGCGTTGCCAGGTCGATCGCGCTCGCCTTCAACGTGTTAATCAACGAGACCGCGTCGGCGCCACCCTGCTCGGCGGCAACCGCAATCGCAGCGGGCCCGGCGACGTTCGGCGTCAGCTTCACGATCAGCGGCTTCGCAGTCAAGGGACGGAGCGCCTCCAGCAGAGCCGCCGTCTCCTCCGGCTGCTCGCCGACGATCAACCCTGAACGGACGTTTGGGCAGGACACGTTCAGCTCGATCGCCGCAACCTCGTCCCGCTCCCCCACCCCCTCGATCAGGCAAGCGAACTCGGCGTGCCCAG
>DATMRN010000110.1:0-8750 GCA_035566275.1 Solirubrobacterales bacterium
GGCTTCTTCTTCGCGCTCTGGGACCGGCCCGAGATGCACCTGGACCCGGAGGTGCGCCGCGGCAGCACCGTCTGGCACGTGATGGACGCCGCCGAGGTCGAGCGCGGCCTCGACGCGCTGCGGGCGGACCTGGAGAGCGGCGCCTGGGATGGGCGCTATGGGCACCTGCGCGCCGAGCCGGAGCTGGACGTTGGGCTGAGGCTCGTTGTCGCCGAAGCGGCCGCTTCATCCTGCTCACGCCAACGCGGCACGTCCTGCCCGATACTGCCCGGATCGCCAGGGAAGACGACATCCAGCGTAGGAACGCCCACCTCAACCTGGCTCGCAGCTCGCGGCAGCTCTTCGAGCTCGACCCCGGCGCGGTCGTGGAGGACGGGGACGGTTGGATGTTGGGCGCCGGCACGCCTTCTCACCCGGTGATCTCCAATGCGGCGTTTCGGACCGACGACGGGGTCGACCCCAAGGAGCTGCTGGCGCGGGCGCGGGCCTTCTTCGGCGGGCGGGGACGCGGCTTCAGCGTCTGGGCCCGAGGCGGCGAGGACGAGGATCGCGACCTGATCGCCGCGGCTGAGGCGGCAGACCTGCGGCAGGTCTATGAGATGCCGGAGATGGTCCTCGGGGAGCGGGTGCAGGAGCGCCCGCTCCCCGAGGGCGTCGAGCTATGCAGGGTCGCCTCAGCCGCCGAGGCGACCGACTACTGGCAGGTCGCCACCCTCGCCTACTCCAGCCTCGGCTTCCCCAAGGAGATCTTCGGCTCCTACACGAACCACGCAGGCCTGCTCGCCGACAACGTCGCCGCCTTCCTCGCCCATCTCGACGGGCAGCCGGCCGGTATCGCGATGACGATCGTCAGCCACGGAGTCGCCGGCATCTACTGGGTCGGGAGCGTGGAGGAGGCGCGGAGTCGGGGGCTGGGCTGGACGGTCACGGCGGTCGCGGTCAACGCCGGGTTCGACCTCGGCGCGGAGATCGCCTCGCTGCAGGCCTCGCCGATGGGTGAGAGCCTGTACTCGGCGATGGGCTTCAAGACGGTCTTCACCTACCGGCTGCTGATGGCGGCGGCGGCGGAGACATCGGCCGGCGCGGACACATGAAGTAGCGGGTCAACGTGATCACGCTCGGGGTCTCCGACCTGAGCCGCGCCCGCAGCTTCTACGAAGCGCTTGGCTGGAAGACCGGGGCCGAGCCTGACTTCCCGTCCGCGATCACAAAGCCGACCCACGCGCCGAGGAGGGCTGAGTCTCCGCGGGACAGGCCCGCGGAGCCCTAGCCTTGAACGGATCCGCTGCCTCCTTCGGACCCACATATACAGAGATACAGGCCTCTTCTCCCTGTGGCGACTCCAGAAGCACTCTGTGCGTCACCGAAGAGCCGCGGGAAGACTAATGGATTGAGCGCTTTGGTTCAAACTCAGCTGAGGACCGGCTCGCCGGAGCGCAGCGCCGCCAGCACTCGATCCGCAACCGACTCGCCTGTCAGGCCAGCCTCCGCGCGCAACAGCGCCGGCTTGCCGTGGGTGACATAGCGGTCCGGCAGGCCGACCCGCAGGACCCTCGCGCGCTCCTCGAAGGCGTCCTCCAGGTGTTCGAGGACGCCGGAGCCGAAGCCTCCCGGCAGCACGTTCTCCTCGATCGTCACCACCAGGTCGTGGTCGAGCGCCAGCCGCTCCAGCAGCTCGGAGTCGAGCGGCTTGGCGAAGCGGGCGTCGGCGACCGTCGGCTTGAGATCGTGTCCCGCGAGGATCTCCGCGGCCTCCAGCGCGACCGCGACCCCGTAGCCGTAGCCGAGCAGGGCGACCCGCTCGCCGCTCGCAAGCAGCTCCCCGCTCCCGATCGGGATCTCCTTCGGCTCCGGCGGCATCTCCACGCCCTCGGCCGCGCCGCGCGGATAGCGGAGCGCCGCCGGGCCGGGATGGGCGATCGCCGTGTGCAACATGTGGGCCAGCATCGCCTCGTCGCGCGGCGCCATCACGACAACGTTGGGGATCGGCCGGAGGTAGGAGACGTCGAAGGCGCCGTGGTGGGTCGGCCCGTCGTCGCCGACCAGCCCCGCCCGGTCCATCGCGAAGGTGACGTCCAGCTTCTGCAGGCAGACGTCATGGATGATCTGGTCGTAGGCCCGCTGGAGGAAGGTCGAGTAGATCGCGCAGACCGGTTTTGCCCCCTGCAACGCCAGCCCGGAGGCCAGCAGCACGGCGTTCTGCTCGGCGATGCCGACGTCGTAGTACTGGCCGGGAGCCTCGTCGGCGAGCTTCTGCAGGCCGGTCCCCCCCGCCATCGCCGCGGTGATCCCGATCACCCGCCGGTCGCGCTTCGCCTCGGCGACGATCGCCTCGGCGAAGACCTGCGTGTACTGAGGCGGGGCGCTGGACGGCGGCGGCTTCTCCAGCCGCTCCGGCGCGATCGCCTCCGGCGAGTCCGACTCCCGCACCGGCACTGGCCGATGGGCCGATAACGCGCCCGTATCTCCCGTTTTCGCCCCGTCGGCGGGCTGTCCGTTGACTATCGAGTTCGGCTTGGCGGCGTGCCATTTCTCCATGCTCTCCAGGCCACCCTCTTCGGCCGGGGCGAAGCCCTTGCCCTTGACCGTGTGGATGTGGACGACCACGGGCCGTTCGGCCTCGAACGCCTCACTCAGCGCCGCCCGCAGGGCGTGGACGTCGTGGCCGTCGATCACGCCCATGTAGGCGAGGTCGAGCTCCTCGAAGAAGAGGCCGGGGGCCCAGTAAGCCTTGATCGCCGACTTGATCTCCGGCCCGAGGCGCTCGATCCGCCTGCCGAGGCCGAGCGGCAGCCTGGTCAGCCGGTCCTCGACCCCCTCGCGGGCGTGGTAGAGGCGCGGGTTGAGGCGGACTCGGTTGAAGTAGCGCGAGAGCGCGCCGACGTTGGGTGAGATCGACATCCCGTTGTCGTTGAGGACGATCACGACCGGCGTCTGCAGGCCACCGGCCGCGTGCAGCGCCTCGTAGGCGACGCCGCCAGTCAGCGCGCCGTCGCCGATCACGGCGGCGACCTTGCCGTCCTCGCCGATCCCCTTGCCCTTCGCCTCCTTCAGCCCGACCGCGTAGCCGATCGAGGTCGAGGCGTGGCCGGCGCCCATGATGTCGTGCTCGGACTCGAAGATCGAGCAGAACGGGGCCAGGCCCTCGTACTGGCGGATCGTCGGCAGCCCGTCGCGGCGGCCGGTGAGGATCTTGTGCGGGTAGGCCTGGTGGCCGACGTCCCAGAGAATCTTGTCGCGCGGGGAGTCGAGCAGGCTGTGGAGGGCGACCGCCAGCTCGCAGGTGCCGAGGTTGGCGCCGAAGTGGCCGCCGACCTCGCCGATCGTGTCGATGATGTAGGTGCGCATCTCCTGCGCTACCTGCTGGAGCTGGTCGTCGTCGAGGTCGTGGAGGTCGGCCGGGCCGTCGATCTCGCCCAGCAGGGGCTTGGGAGCCTCGTCCTCGTGCTTTGGCTTCTGCGGGGTGTCGGTCATTCGTGCCTGGTGAAGATGTAGTCGGCGACCCGCCTCAGGTCGCCGGTCTCGCCTCCGGCCCCGGCGAGCGCCTCGCTCGCCTTCGCATGGGACTCGGCGGCGAGCTCGCGTGCCCGATCGAGGCCGAAGAGGCTGACGTAGGTGAGTTTGCCATGTCGCTCGTCGCTTCCATGGGGCTTGCCGAGCTGCTCGTCGCTCTCGGTCACGTCGAGGATGTCGTCGACGATCTGGAAGAGCACGCCCAGCTCGCTTGCGAACCGGCGAAAGTGGATTGTCTCAGGTTCGCCGAGGCCCTCGAGCACCAGCACGACGCCGACGCTGGCGGCGATCAGCCGTCCCGTCTTCAGCGCGTGCAGCGCCCGAAGGCCCTCCGCGTCTGTCTCCTCGCCCGCGACGTCGACGTACTGGCCGCCGACCATCCCGTCGACTCCAGTCGCCGCCACCAGTTCGCGCAGGGCGGCGAGGACGCGGGCGGGGTCGCCCGGCTGCTCGCAGAAGAGGCGAACCGCTTCGGCGAAGAGCCCGTCGCCGGCCAGGATCGCCACGTCCTCGCCGAACTTGACGTGGGAGGTCGGCAGGCCGCGGCGCAGCTCGTCGTCGTCCATCGCCGGCAGGTCGTCGTGGATCAGCGAGTAGGTGTGAATCAGCTCGATCGCGCAGGCGGCCGGGAGGAAGCGCTCCGGGTTGGCGCCGAGTGCGCGAGCGGTGGCCAGCGCCAGCACCGGGCGGACCCGCTTGCCACCCGCGAGCAGCGAGTAGCGCATCGCCTCCTCGAGGCCGACCGTCAGGGCGTCGGCCGAGAAACGCAGCCGGTCGAGGGCGGTGTCGACCAGGGAGCGAAGATCCTCGGGGTACATCAGAGGCGAGAGGAGGCGGGACTCACTCGGCGCTTGCCTCGCGCGTGCTGCGGTTCGCCTCCTCGACCGCCTCGGCGGATAGATCGGCCGCCTCATGCGCCAGCTCGGCGGCGCGCTCGGCGCTTAGCTGGGCCTCGCCCTGCAGCTCGGCGGCGATCGCCTCGAGCCGCTCGGAGATCTCGCGCAGGCGGCTCATCGCACCCCCTCCCGCTCGCGCGCCGCGGCGCCGAGGATGCCATTGACGAAGCCGGGGGCGTCGGCGCCGCAGTATTCCTTGGCGATCTCGACCGCCTCGTCGATCGCCACCTCGGTTGGCGCCTCGCCGTGCTCGATCTCATAGAGCGCCACCCGCATCACGTTGAGGTCCAGCGGCGCGATCCGGTCCAGGTCCCAGCCCTTTGCGTGGCGGGCGACGATCGCGTCCAGCTCCTCGCGGTGGGCCTCGACCCCGGCGGCAAGCTCCTGCGTGAAGGGGCGCGAGCCGGAGACCAGCTCCCCGAGCGGGCGCCCGGTCACGTCGCGCTGGTAGCAGGCGAAGACGGCGTCGCGGCGTTGGTCCGATCGGCGCATTGCTCGCTATTCTCGCGCTTCGCGCGGCCGGGGGCCGCTCAGGCGCGGGAGACGTACTCGCCGCTGCGCGTGTCGACCCGGATGCTTTCGCCCTCCTCGATGAAGAGCGGCACCTGGACCGTCACTCCGGACTCCAGCGTCGCCGGCTTGGTGCCGCCGCCCGAGGCGGTGTCGCCCTTCACGCCCGGCTCGGTCTGCGTCACCTTCATCTCGATCGCGCTCGCCACCTGTACGTCGCCCGGCCGCTCGTCGACGAAGAGCACGTCGACCTCGGCGTTGGGCAGCACCCACCGCATCGCCTCGCCGGCGACGTCGCGCGGGATCTCGATCTGCTCGTAGTCGCGGCTGTCCATGAAGACCGCCGCGTCGCCGGAGTCGTAGAGGTACTGCATCTTGCGCGACTCGGTCCGCACCGGCCGGAACTTCTCCCCCGCCCTGAACGTCTTGTCCTGGACCGAGCCGTCTTCGATCTTGCGCAGCTTCGTCCTCACGAAAGCGCCGCCCTTGCCTGGCTTGACGTGCTGGAAATCGATGATCCGAAAGATCGTCCCGTCGATCTCGATGTGGCTGCCGTTCTTGAACTGGTTGGTCGAGATCATGTGAAAGTGGTCGGCGATCTAGTGCGCCAAGCCGTGCATTTAACGATATTCGTTGGACCCGTGGAGTCTTCCGCCTTGTGGTCATCCTAGAACTTGGCTTGCCCTAGCGGATATGGCGCAGCCGCATACGACTCCGCCCGGTGGCGATAGGCCTGCTCGACCGCGCCTTTTTCGATGTGGAACTCGAACCTTCCGCGCGAACTGCGGAAATTACGCTCGCCATCCCATGGGCACGCCAGAATCGGTAGGGCGGACGCGGGAGCCGTAGGGGCTGCGAACATCACCATTCCTGCGTAGTAGTCAGCGGTCAAGTCCATCGGTTTAACAACTTCCTGCCGAAGCCACTCGTATAGCCCTTTTAGCTGCTGCGTGGCCCCGACTGGTGACATCACCCATATGTCATGCGCGTCTCCCTCGGAGAAGGTGAGGACGCTATGGTCGCCAGCCACAGCAGCCCTATAGGTGGCAAAGCAGTCGCTGAGGGATTCTTTCGAAGGCTTGACACCGAGACCCTGAGCCAACCGAGCAAGAACCTGCTCCGCCTGCACGAGATTGCCCGTCCAGCCAATGACTAGGTTGTCTCGGATACGACAAATCTTCTTCCTGCCGCGATGGCGGTCGCTTCCACTCGAGATCAGGAAATCTCCAAGCAAAATTGGCACTCCCGCCGACTGATAGGCAGCAACTAGCGTCATCCCGTCCGGCTACTCCGCGCGCTGCTGGGCCTTGCGGTGAGCGCGAAGACCGGCTCGTGGCCCGATAGCAAGCCAGAGGCATATGGCCGGCGCACCGTCGGTGGGTTCGTTGCGATAGATCAGGCGGAAGCGCGGCTTACCTTTGCGGGTCTCGATGTCGAAGCGGACCCTCCGGCAGCCGGCCAGCTCAGGGTGACGTCCTCGTCCCATCAGGTCGCCCGCATGGGCATTGGCCTCGCACTCCAAAAACAGCTCTGCAATGCGACGCTTCAGCGCATCGACCTCCGCTCGTTGGGCGGGGTCGGCGTCGCCAGATATCGCCGTCAGCTCCCTGATATCGCCTTTGACCCCCTCGGCAAGCTCGACCTTGACCTCGGGAGCGGTTTCGCCGCCCACGATCTAGCGGGCGTGGATACCGAGCTCAGCCAGCGCTTCGGCACCGTTCTGAGTGCGCTCGGCTGCGCCACTTCGGACTCGCTCGGCAGCAAGAGCCTCGACTTCGTCGTCCGCTTGCCGGTCCTGCATCGCCGCGATCTCATCCCGCATCTCCCGCATCTGCGATTCGAGATCGCTCAGCATCTCGAAGAGCTGCCTGGATTTCGTCCCTGGAAGGAGGGGCATGAAACCAGGATACTCGCGACTTCCGCCGTAATCGGCAGCCTCATTGCGATCTTGCAGGCTATGTGCCTGTTAACCAGCTAGAGAAACAGGTTCGTCGATATCACGGTCGTGCGGCGTAGCGAGTCGGTGGGCGCGTCTCACATTCCAGCGTGCCCGCCCGTTGGTGGGGTGTGGACCGTCAAAACCTCAGCTTCTCTTCGGATGCCGATTCCTGCGCTGCCTGGGTGTACCCAGCGGTGAGCGATACGGACGCGGCGCCGATCGTCGTCATGGCCCATGGCTTGTCCGGGACGCGTCGCGACGGGCTGGGGGCGTTCGCCGAGCGCTTTGCGGCCGCGGGCATCGCCGCGCTCGTCTTCGACCACCGCGGTTTCGGGGACAGCGGCGGCGAGCAGGACCTGTTCCACCCGGCGCGCCAGCTGGAGGACTGGCGCGCGGCGATCGCCTTCGCTCGCTCGCTGCCCGGCATCGACGCCGGGCGGGTGGCGACGTTCGGGTCCTCGATGGGCGGGGGCAACGCGCTCGCTGCCGCCGTTCACGACCCTCGCGTGGCCGCCGCCATCAGCCAGGTTCCCTTCCTCGACATGTGGCGCCAGGCGCACCGCTCGTCCCCGCGGGTCAGCGCCCGCTTGCTGCTCGCCGCGGCCCTCGGCCGCCATCTGCCCGCCGTCGGGCAGCCGCGCGAGGCGGCTTTCATCAACGCGCCCGGCGGCGAGGCCGGCTGGCGCCATGTCGTCGCGATCGGCGAGGACTCGCGCTGGCGCAATCGGGTCTCGGCGCGCTGGCTGCTCGGCCGCCCCTACCGTCCGGGCCGCCACGCCGCCAGGCTGCACTGCCCTTGGCTCGTCTGCGTCGGCGAGGCCGACCGGGTCGCCAAGCCCGGGCCGGCGATCGCGGCGGCACGCCGCGCCCCGCTGGGTGAGCTGCGCACCTACCCGGGCGTCGATCATTTCGACATCTATGACGGCCCGCAGTACGAGGCGGTAGTTGCCGACGAGCTGGGCTTCCTTCGCCGCCACCTGCTGGCCGGCGACGGCGCCACCCCGCAAGCCCGACCAGGCGCGCTTTGACAAGTCCCTACCCTTGGGGTGCAGGGTGCAATGAGGAGAGTGCGTCGAACATCCGCTTCGATCATCGTCGCGACGCTTGTCGTCGTCTCGATCGCGCACGCCGCAGGAGGGCCGACGCGGGCGGAATACGTCGCCCAGGTCGAACCGATCTGCGAAGCGAACACGCTCGCCAGCCAGCGCATCCTCGCGGGGGCGCGCGACAAGGTCAGGCAGAAGAAGCTGGCAAGCGCCGGCGCCCAGTTCATCCGCGCCGCGGCGGCGTTCGGCAAGGCCACCGGGGAAATCGCCGCGGTGCCGCGACCGCCGGCCGACGAATTGAAACTGACGAAGTGGGTCGAACACCTGCGGCTCGTGCAGTCGTACCTGCGAAAGGCCGGCGGGGCACTGAAGAACGGCAACCGCAACAGCACCACCATCGACGTGATCAAATTGCGAAGCGCCGGCAACGCCGCCAACAACGTCGTTTACGACTTCGAATTCCACTACTGCCGGATCACGGCCTCCCGCTTCACCTGAGCCGCCGCCAGGAGACGGCTATTCGTCGGTGGTTTCGGCGGCGGTGCTGGTCGTGAGGCTGGAGGCGGCGCCGCCGGAGAGGACGCGGCGGACAAGGCCGGGGGCGACGATCCGCAGGACCGCGGCGAGCGCGTAGGGGCGCGGCACGTAGCGCTCGGCCTTGCCGCCGGGCCCGGCGTCGAGGATCGCCTCGGCGACCGTCTCGGGCTTGGAGACGATCCAGCGGGTGAGGGCTTTCTCGCGCAGCTCGGTGGCCGGGAAGCCCTCGGTGGCGACGAAGCCGGGCAGGACGAGGCCGACGTGGACGCCGTGCGGGCGCTCCTCGGCCCACAGCGAGTCCGACCATCC
>DATMRN010000111.1:0-6403 GCA_035566275.1 Solirubrobacterales bacterium
CCGCGATCGGCCAAGGGGATCTCTTCCGCGCTTACGAGAGCCGCCTGGCCGAGCACGGCACCCGCGCCGCCCAGGTCCTGCTGACCGCGGGCGACATCGCCGCCCGCACCAACTACCTAAACGCCCGCCAGACCCTGCGGCGACTGATCGAGTGGGGCGTCGTCCCGGTGGTCAACGAGAACGACACCACCGCCACCGACGAGATCACCTTCGGCGACAACGACTTCCTCGCCGCCCAGGTGGCGATCCTCCTAGACGCTCGTCTCCTGGTCCTGCTCACCGACATCGACGGCCTTCACACAGCCGACCCGCGTATCCAGCCGGATGCGGAGCTGATCCCGGAGGTCGAGGACTTCGCTCGGCTCTCAGACCTGGAGATCGGCGACCGCACTTCGGCATTTGGCTCAGGCGGGATGCGCAGCAAGGTTGCGGCGGCGGAGATGGCAAGCGAGGCCGGCATCCCGTCCGTGATCTGTAACGGCACCAGTCAGGGCACCCTTACGGCGGCAGCGTGCGACGAAGCTGTCGGCACTCGCTTCACGGCCCGACCGTCAAAGACCTCCAGCTTCAAGCTCTGGCTCAAGTACGCCAAGCCCACCCACGGCAAGGTCTCCGTCGACGTCGGCGCCGCTCGTGTCCTGCGCGAGAGGGGCTCCAGCCTGCTGCCCGTCGGGATCGTGGCAGTCGAAGGCGACTTCGACGCCGGCGATGCGGTTGAGGTGACTGCCGACGGCTCGATCGTCGGCAAGGGCGTCGTCAACTACACCTCGAGCGAGTTGTCCAGTGTCTTAGGCCTAAAAAGCGAGCAGGTAAGAGAGCTGCTCCCCCACGCGGCGGACGAGGTGATCCACCGCGACCGCTTCGTCCTCGTATAGGAGCTGGAGAAGGGGGTCGGGTGTCCCTCCTGCGCGCGGCGCTCCCTTTTTCGCACAGACCAGTCGGCGAGAGAAGGGACGCGCCAGGCGAAAAGTCAGCGCGCAGGAGGGGCACCCGACCCCCAGTACGCTTTGTCCCTATGGCAGTGACGACAACCCCGGTCGCTGAGACGTGCGCTGCCGCGAAGCGGGCCGCACAGGCTCTTGCCAGCTCCTCGAGCGAGACGAAGAACACAGCGCTGGAAGCGACCGTCCTCCTCCTGGAGGAGCGCACCGCCGAGATCCTGGAGGCGAACGCGGCAGACCTCGCCGACGAGCGCGCCGCCGACCTCAGCGAGGCGCTGCGCGACCGGCTGACGCTGACGGGGGATCGAGTCGCTGCGATGGCCGAGGGGGTTCGCGCGGTGGTGGCCCTGGACGACCCGGTCGGCGAGGAGCTCGAGCACCGGACCCTGGCCAGCGGGCTCGATCTGCGAAAGATCAGGGTGCCGCTCGGGGTGGTTGCGGTGGTCTACGAGGCGCGGCCGAACGTGACGGTCGATTGCGCGGCGCTGACGATCAAGAGCGGCAACGCGATCGTGTTGCGGGGGTCCAGCTATGCGGAGCGGTCGAACGGGGCGCTGGCGGCGATCGTCCGCGAGGCGCTCGCCGAGGTCGGCCTGCCTGAGGACGCGGTGCTGCTGCTGGCCGGCGGCGGCCGCGAGGACTTGGCCGAGCTGGCGACTCAGGACGGGCTCGTCGACCTGCTGATCCCGCGCGGCGGCGAGGGGCTGAAGGCGGTTCTGAAGGATGTGGCGACGGTGCCGGTGATGTATGCGGCGGCGGGTAATTGCCACGTGTACGTGCACGAGGACGCCGATCTCGAGATGGCCCGGCGGATCGCTTTCAACGCGAAGGTGCAGCGGCCCGGGGTCTGCAACGCGGCGGAGACGTTGCTCGTCAGCGCGGAGGTGGCCGAGGGGTTCCTGCCGGCGATCCTCGCCGACCTGCACGCTGCCGGGGTCGAGCTGCTCGGTGACGAGCGGGCCCGGGGGCTTGCCGGGGACGTTGAGGTCGGCGCCGCCACCGAGGAGGACTGGAGCACCGAGTACCTCGATCTGAAGATGGTGGTGGGGATTGTCGATTTCCTCGAGGAGGCGGTCGACCACATCAACAGCCACGGCACCGGCCACTCGGAGGCGATCGTCACGACTTCCGAAGAGTCCGCCGACCGCTTCGCCGCCGGGGTCGATGCGGCGGTGGTCTATGTGAACGCCTCCACACGCTTCACCGACGGCTTCGAGTTCGGGATGGGCGCCGAGATCGGCAACTCGACCCAGAAGCTGCACGCCCGGGGGCCGATCGGGCTGCGCGAGCTGACGACCTTCAAGTACGTGGCGCGCGGCGACGGCCAGGTGCGTGAGTAGCGCGCCCGCCGGCATCGGCGTCCTCGGCTCGGCCTTCAACCCGCCGCACCTGGGGCACCTGGCGCTCGCCCAGGAGGCGCTCTGGCAGCTCGGCCTCGAGGAGGTGATCCTGGTCCCGACCGGCGAGGCGCCGCATAAGCGGATCGTCGACGACCCCGGGCGCGAGCTGCGGCTGACGATGACCCGGCTCGCCGCCGCCGACGACTTGCGCTTCTCCGTCTCCACCCTGGAGGTCGAGCGCGATGGGCCGTCCTACACGTGTGAGACGTTGGAGCTGCTTGCGCGCGAAAGAGGCGACACGGGGCTGGTGTTCGTGATGGGGGCGGACGCCGCCGTGGGTCTGGAGAGCTGGCACGAGCCGGAGCGCGTGGTCGAGCTGGCGCGGCTGGCGATCGCCCGGCGCGCGGGGGTCGCCGACGCGGAGGTCGGCGCGGTGCTGCGCAGCCTTGGCGCCGAGGGCCGCGCGACGATGCTGGAGATGCCGCAGTTCGGCGTCTCCTCCTCGGCGGTGCGGGAGCGCGCGGCCGCGGGCCGGCCCCTGCGTTACCTGGTTCCCGAGCCGGTGGCCCGGTTCATCGAGGAGAAGGGGGTATACGCGTGAGTGGCCCCGCTCCCGAGGCGCTGGCGCGGCGGCTGGCGGAGCTGGCCGATTCCAAACAGGCCGAGGAGGTCGTCGTCCTCGACATGCGTGCGCTGGTCTCCTACACCGACTTCCTGGCGATCTGCACGGCGCGCAACGAGCGACAAGCGCAGGCGATCGTCGAGGAGGTGAGGCTGCGGGTGAAGGAGGAGCCGGGCCTTCTGCCCGGCGGGGTCGACGGCGCCGGAGAGGCCGGCTGGATCATCCTCGACTACCTCGACTGCGTCCTGCACGTCTTCACCGCCGAGGAGCGGGAGCGCTACGCGCTCGAGGACCTCTGGCGCGAGGCGCCGCGCCTGGAGTTGGGGTTGGACGCGCCGGAAGCATCCTCCGCGGCCCGCGCCTGACGCCTGGACGAACACTCGTTCGGCCTCGATGCGGATGCGACGAAATGCCGTCCGAGGACGTCCCTACGGTGCCGCGCATGGGTAGCTTCAAGAGGGTGCTCCTCGGCTACCGCCGCCCCGATGTGGACGCGGCGATCGCGGTACGGGACGCGCGGGTCTGGGCGCTGGAGCGCGATGCCGAAGACGCCGTCGAACAGTTGCGAGAGGCAAGCGGCTCGGTTGAGCGCGCCGAGGCGGAGCTGGAGTCCCTCTCCGGGATGGTGATCGAGCGCGAGCGGGAGATCCGCAGCCTCAGCGAGCGGCTGCAGGAGGCCAACGAGCGCCACGACCGCAGTATCGCCTCGCTGGAGGCGGTCTCCTCGCGGCTGGAGGAGATCCAGGCGCAGGCCCGTGGCCAGGCGACCCGTATCCGGATGAAAGCGCTGCGCGAGGCGGTCGAGGTGAGCCGTCGGGTGCAGGAGCTGACCGACGCGCAGGAGACTGCAGAGGCGAAAGCGGCCGGCACCGGGGCGGGCCAGGTTGCAGTTGCCAACGGCCACGCTCCCGCCGAGATCGACCCGTACGGCCTCTTCGAGGGCCTGATCAAGGTCGAGATCGGCCCCCTCGGCGACTTCTCCCAGCTGGTCGGCTTCGAGGACGCGGCCGGCCAGATCGACGCCACCTCGGAGATCTCGGTCGAACGCTTCTCCGAGGGCCGCGCGACCCTCTCGATGCGCCTGGACGAGCCGGTCGAGCTCCTCCGCGAGCTCGAGGAGCGCTCCCCCCTGGACTTCCGCGTCCGCCACACCGCGGCGGACAACCTGATCCTCGACATCGACGAGAACCAGGGCCCAGAGCAGCAAGCCGCCTAGCTAGCTCCGCCGATCCCGCCGGCCACCGTCTAAAATCACCCACTCCGGGGCTGTAGCTCAGCTGGAAGAGCGTCGCGCTGGCAGCGCGAAGGTCAGGGGTTCGAGCCCCCTCAGCTCCACTCTCAATCGGCCGTGCTTCGTTGCCGATGATTGACGGATGAGCGCTAACCAGCATGTGTTCTCGCATGGGATGCGGGATACGAGGGAGACTTTCGAGGCCTGGAACGGGCGGCCCTGGGTTGTGCTGCGGGGGTGGCTGGCGCTGAGCTTGGCGATCGCGGCGACGCTGCTCGTCGCCGTCTGGTTCGTGGCCGGGATGCTGACGCCGGACCTGACGCCGGTCCACCTGCCCGGGATCACGGAACCGCAGGATCCGGGAGACCTGCTGCCGATCCTCGAGCGCAACTCGCTCGTCCTCGCCCTCCACGCCACCGCCTGCATCGCCGGCTTCATCGCCGGGTCCTCGATGCCGATCGCCGCCGCCCAGCGCAGCGGCTTCTCCCGCTGGATCCACGTCAAGGCGGGAGAGCTGGCGATCCTCTTCGTCTGCGCCGTCACCCTCTTCTCGCTCTCCACCCAGGCGCTCTACCTCGGCTTCCAGGGCTCGACCCTCGCCTTCCAGCTCCACCTGACCCGAGCCGAATTGATCCTCAGCGTCCTCCCCCACGCAATCCCTGAGCTGACAGCCCTCTTCCTCCCTCTCGCGGCATGGCTGATAGCCAGCCGCCGCGGCGAGTGGAACCAGCTTCTAGCGGCAACCTTCATAACCGTCGCCCTGGCAATCCCCACCCTCATAGTCGCGGCCACTGTCGAGGTCTACATCTGGCCGCACATCCTGAAAGCTCTCTCGCCCGTCGTCTAGCGGTCGGGCGCCCTTACGCCGGGCGGAGGGGCACCGACTCCCTACGACCACCCTCGTAAGATCGCCCCTCGATGTCCGGCTACGACCCGAAGTCAATCGAGAGCAAGTGGCAGCAGATCTGGGCTGAGGAGAAGACCTGGGAGGTAGCCAACCCCGGGCAGCCCGGCTTCGACGGCTCAAAGCCGAAGTCCTACGTGCTGGAGATGCTGCCGTATCCGTCGGGGGAGCCTCACGTGGGACATTTGAAGTGTTACGCGGTAGGAGACGCAATCGCGCATTTCAGGCGCCGCCACGGCTTCGAGGTGATCCACCCGATGGGCTACGACGCCTTCGGCCTGCCGGCCGAGAACAACGCGATCAAGACCGGCGAGCCTCCGCGCGAGGCGACCGAGCGCTCGATCGACTCCTTCCGCCGCCAGTTCCGCGAGTGGGGGATCTCGATCGACTGGTCGCGCGAGCTCGGCACCCACACCCCCGAGTACTACCGCTGGACCCAGTGGATCTTCCTTCAGCTCTTCGAGCGTGGCCTCGCCTACCGCGCCGAGGCCCCAGTTCAATGGTGCCCGGTGGACGCCACCGTGCTCGCCAACGAGCAGGTCGTCGACGGGCGCTGCGAGCGCTGCGGCACGCCGGTGGTGCAGCGCAATCTCGAGCAGTGGTTCTTCCGCATCACCGAGTACGCCGAGCGGCTGCTCGCCGATTTCGACCTGCTCGAGTCCTGGCCCGAGCACGTGATCACGATGCAGCGCAACTGGATCGGCCGCTCCGAAGGGGCCGAGGTGGTCTTCCGCTGCGAGGAGCTCGACCTCGACTTCCCCGTCTTCACCACCCGCCCCGACACCCTGTTCGGCGCCACCTTCTTCGTCCTCGCCCCCGAGCACCCCGAGCTGGAGCGGCTCCTCGCCGGCACGCCTGCCGAGGAGCCGGTGCGCGAGTACGTCAACCGGGTCGCCCGCGAGTCCGCCGAGGAGCGCGGGGCCGAGGACCGGGAGAAAACAGGTGTGCCGCTTGGGCGGACCGTCGTCAACCCGGTCAACGGCGAGGAGATCCCGATGTTCGTCGCCGACTACGTGCTGATGGAGTACGGCACCGGGGCGATCATGGCTGTGCCCGGCCACGACACCCGCGACTACGAGTTCGCGCAGGCCTTCGACCTGCCGGTCAAACGGGTGATCGAGGGAACCGACCCCGAGGTGGCACGCGACGACGACGACCTGCCGTACCCAGGCGACGGGCCGATGGTCGGCTCCGGCCGCTTCGACGGCAAGGGCAACCGTGAGGCCTACGAGGAGATCGTCGAGTGGCTCGCCTCGGAGGGTCGTGGCCGCCCCGCCGTCAACTATCGCCTCCGCGACTGGCTGGTCTCCCGCCAGCGCTACTGGGGCGCCCCGATCCCCGTCGTCTACTGCGAGGGGTGCGGGA